>JAAZIF010000327.1 GCA_012510335.1 Methanomicrobiales archaeon
CCCTTTTTACTCTGCAGTGATAAATATAAGGTGAGCTGGCCACATGGATGCGATCGAGGTGATCGGACTCACCAAACGGTTCGGCGACAACGTCGCCGTTAATGGGATAGAATTTTCGGTAAAAGAGGGTGAGACGTTCGGATTCCTCGGTCCGAACGGGGCAGGGAAGACCACCACCATCCGGATGCTCACCGGCATGACCCGCATAACGAGCGGTCGCGCCCTGATCCACGGTCACGACATCGTCAGCAACACCCGGGCCGCGAAGCAGATGATGGGCATCGTCGCCGAGACATCGAACGTCTATGACGAACTCTCAGCCTGGGACAACATCATCTTCACCGGCCGGCTCTATCACCTCAAAGGGGAGGAGATCCAGAAGAACGCCCGCGACCTCCTCGAGACCTTCGACCTCTACGAACGGCGCCACGACCTTGCAGGATCGTTCTCTAAGGGGATGAAACGCCGCCTGACACTTGCCATGGGGTTGATGAACAGACCAAAAGTCCTCTTCCTCGATGAACCGACGTCCGGGCTTGATGTCCAGAGTCGGCGGCTTATCAAGGACGTCATACAGGATCTCGCCAGAGAGAACGTCACTATCTTCCTGACGACACATGACATCGAGGAGGCGAACGTCACCTGCGACAGGGTCGCAATAATCAACCGGGGAGTGATCGCGGGCATCGATGCGCCGGAGAAACTGAAACAGACCTTTGAAAGCCTTCAGTCAGTCGAGGTCTCATTCGATACCGTGGAGCCCGGCCATCTCGAAGCGCTCAGGGCGATCCCGGAGGCCAGCGACGTCAGGAAGGAGGGGGATAAATTCCGTATATACACCTCGGATCCCCCGGAGGTTCTCGCCTCACTCTGTGTGCTTGCGATGGAGCAGAATCTGCGCCCCATCAGTGTAACCACACGCGGACCGAGCCTGGAGGAGGTCTTTATCCGCCTCACGGGGCTCTCCGTCGGCACAAAGAAGGGGACGGAGGAGACCGATGCCGGGCCTGCTTGAAGAGGTCTCATACGATCTCGGTGCTGCATGGGCTATAGCCAGGAAGGATATGAAGATCTACTATCTCAAGCCCTCCATCCTTGTATCCAGCCTGCTCTTCCCGTTTGTTATGTTCCTCGCCTTCGCCGTGGGGAAGGAAGCCTCACCGGGAACCCTGATCCCAGGCCTCCTCGCCATCACCCTCCTCTTCAGTGCCTCATCCATCGGGCCGGTATCCATCCCGATCGAGCGGAGGACAAAGACATTCGATCGCCTCCTCTCCGCCCCGATCTCGGTCCGGGCGATCGTCTTTGGTGTGAGCCTGAGCGGGGCGGCCTTCGCATCTGCTATCGGCATCGCGACGGCAGTCGTCGGCCTGGTTGCTTTCCACGCCGGGATTATCCACATAGCGGCGCTCCTTGCCGGGTTCGTGCTCACCTCGCTCTGCTTCTCTATGATGGGCACGCTCTTTGCCTCATACCGCACCGAGAACGTGGGCGAGGTTATGTCACTCTTAAACCTCGTCCGCCTGCCCCTCCTCTTCATCAGCGGTGTCTTCATCCCGCTCTCGAGCATGCCGGCATGGGGGCAGAACATCGCCCTCCTCTCGCCCCTCACCTACGCCCACGACCTGATACAGTTTGCGTACGACGGGACGACCCGGTTCGGCCCCGGTCTCGATATCATTGCCCTGACGATTGCGATAATCATATTCCTGACCGCCGGGGCTCTCCTCTACCAGAGGTCACGGGAGTAGTTGTGAGTCATTCGTCATAAGGATGAGCCGTGCGGGGTAAAAGTGTACGGGGATTGCCTGAAGGCAATTCCGGGACAGGCAGACGGCATTCCTCCACGCACCTGTTGGCCGGGGCCTCCTGCCTATACGGAGTGAATTAGATGGAACTCTCCCAGTCCTGGCCGATATCGACGAGGGGGCGCACCTCATCTATCTCAAACCTCACCACGGCATGGATCATAGCTGCAGCCTCCTCGCCCAGAACCCGGGTGATCTCGCTCTTATAGGTCTCAAGCATCTCGCCAGAGGCTGAATACTCCTTCATCTTCATATAGACCCGGATCCCCTTCCAGTCCGTGATCGTCTCGCCCTGCTCCACGATGAGGAAGACTGCGTTCGGGTTCTCCTGCAGGTACTCAAACGTCCGGTTCTCTCCGAGGGCCACTACGATGGTCTTCTCATCGACCATCTGCGGCGAACCGAAGACCGCCGCATCGACCTTTCCACTCCTGCTCGCGGTACTGAGGACGCCGATCCTCGGTTGTTTGTTGAAGTAATCCATCAATCTGGTCGGCATAATGATCTCTGCTTCACCACTCAGCGCTAAAAACCTATGGGTCGCCCCCCCTCTCAGCCTGAAAGGATCTGGCGTACGCTCGATGTAAAGAGTATGCCCATGCCCCGGATCAGGGCGGGTTTTAAGGCGAGCTTCCGGATCAGGGTGCCCGGCCGATCCATATCGCCGTGTTCTACTATAGTCTCGATAAGATCGGGATCGTTTAAGGCGCGGCAGAGCCTGTCGATCTCCCCGGGTGTCATCTTCTGCCGCATCCGGAGCACCCTCAGTCCGGTATCGAGTTCTCTCCCGAAGTCTTCCTTCCAGCGCCGCTCGTAGTCCCGGAGGCTCTCATCATCGAACTCCCCTCGCGCGCAGCAGGCCGCCGCAACCCCGGCGGCATGCTTCGCCGACCGAACCCCGGTGTATACGCCGCCACCCGACGTGGGTTTTGGGAAACCTGCCGCGTCACCGACAAAGAGCGTGCGATGTCCATAGGTCCGGGGCATAACCCCGAGCGGTATGACACCGCTTACGAGATGAATGCAGCTCCTGCCGTAAGGTGCTATGAACCGGTCGAGGAGGTCTTTTGCGTGTTCCCTTGCACAGAGACCGATGCGGGCCCTGGTCGCCGAGATCGGGATCACCCACCCGAAGAAGTCAGGCGATGCGTTTGGGTGTAGTTCCACGTATCGCGGATCCATACTGTGCGGCACCTCTGCCTGTACCCCGCCGAGGTAGATCTCCGGCCGCCGGAGGCCGAGCATCCGGGCGACGGAACTCCGGGCCCCGTCCGCGGCTATGACGAGCCGGAACGGGATCTCCTCACGCCCCCGGACCCCCCTGGTCAGGAGGGATGAACCCCGTACGCCTGATACGCTGGTCTTTGGGAGGAACTCGGCCCCGGCATCTGCTGCCCTCTCTGCCATCTCCCGATCCAGGAGGGTTCGGTCCACGACGCAGGCCTTTGTGGTCCGGGCATCGAAGAGGAGCTCGCCCCCGAGGCCGGAGATCAACCGGGCGCCGCTCACCTCGTTCAGGACCGATCTCCTGGAGACGCCGCACTCCTCAAACGCGGACGTCGAGAGCAGCCCCGCACACTGCACCGGATAGCCGATCGTCCCGTGCTCCTCAATACAGAGTGTCGAGAGCCCCTTCTCTGCGCATGCCCTGGCGGCGGCGCTCCCGGAGGGGCCCGCGCCTACAACAACGACATCCCATGTCAGATTATCATGCCCCGCGGAGGCTTTGCCCCCTGTTTGATGAGTAATAATTGTTGCACCAGGTGATAAAGGAGAATACGTTGCACCGCATAAGCAGGCGGTTACGTACCGCCCATGCCTGAAAGCGCCGGTGGGTGCGAGCCCACATAGATGCGTATTTGACGGATCATGCCCCAGGTAGTACGAAATGCCTGATACACGGGAGTTTAAGTGGAAGCAGTGCCTGATCGTGCGTGCCGATATCAGGATGTCCTGCGGCAAGAAATGTGCGCAGGCCGCCCACGCCTCCATCGGGGCCTACGAGAAGACCGATAAAGTAACCAGGAAGGCCTGGCTTGATGAGGGGCAGAAGAAGGTGGTGCTGAAGGTGGCAGGTGAGCGGGATCTCTATGAGCTCAAGACGATAGCGGAGCAGGCGGATATCCCGGCATCGATCATACAGGACGCCGGGATGACCGAGATACCGCCGGGAACGGTGACTGCGCTCGGCCTAGGGCCGGCCCGTGTCGAAGATCTCGACCGGATCACCGGGGATCTCTCGCTGCTATGATGCCCACGCCCTACCCCCTGGAAGAGGAGCTCGGGATGCGCTACTACGCATCCGATACCCCGGGTATTGGAGGGAGGCTCCGCTCAATGCCCGAGGACTTCATAGTCGAGGAGATACCGCTCCCGTTCAGCGATACCGATGCCGGCCCCTACCTGATCTGCCGGCTCAAGAAGACTAACTGGGAACTTCAGCGGGCAGTCAGGGAGATTGCAAAACGGCTCGGCATCAGCCATCGCCGGATTGCCTGGGCGGGGACCAAGGACAAGAACGCGGTAACCATCCAGCTCATATCGATCTACGATCTTGCGCCCGAAACCATAGAGCGGGTGCATCTCAAGGAGATCTCGCTTGAGGTCGTCGGGCGGTCGCAGCACCCACTCACCCTCGGGGGCCTCGCCGGCAACCGGTTTGATATCACCATCAGGAACTGCATACCGGAAGATCTTGCCGCACGGGTTCAGGCTGCTACAGAGGCGGCGGCGGCCGGGATACCGAACTACTACGGGCTGCAGCGGTTCGGTGTCGTCAGGCCAATCACCCATATCGTCGGCGAGAGGATCCTGCGGGGCGATTATGAGGGGGCTGCGGTCACCTACATAGGCAGGGCATACCCCCTGGAGACGGAGGAGGCTCAATGGGCCAGGGAGCAGTTCGCCGGAACCCGGGATGCACGGGCCGCGCTCGCTGCGCTTCCGATCCAGATGACATACGAGCGGGCGATGGCAAACCACCTCGTCTCAAACCCCGGTGACTACGCCGGTGCGCTCCAGGCGCTCCCCCCAAAACTCCTCTCGCTCCTTGTGAGCGCATTCCAGTCGCACCTCTTCAACTGCGCTCTCTCCCGCCGCATCGATGAAGGCATGCTTCTCACCGAACCGGAGATCGGGGACCGACTGCTCTTCCAGAACGGCCGCGAAGATATCGTCACGGCCCGGAACATGCGGGCGGCGCAGCTGCAGATCCGCCGCGGGCGATGCCAGATCGCCATATTCATCCCCGGATCTAAGCCGGTGGCGCAGAACGGCCGGATGGATGAGATCATGCAGGAACTGATGCAGATGTGGGGGGTCGACCCGGGGGATTTCGAGCGCGCATCCCGGTTCGTGGATATGAGATTTGGCGGAGCCCTCAGGCCGATCGCGCTCTCCACCGATCTGCAGGCAGAGATATCAGGTGATAGCGTCCGGCTCGGGTTCACACTCCCTCCCGGCCACTACGCAACAACGGTCTGCCGGGAGTACATGAAGGCGGACCCCTACGTTATGATTTAGAAGAGCGATGATCGCCGGCACCGGTCTCTGTGCCGGATCCCTCCCTGCCCGGGGATCAGAATCAGGAGAGGGGATCTAAAAAGCTGTCCCGGGGGCATGAGGCCGCAATATGCCCTGCCGGCGGAAAAGCGGGTCGCGGGGGTTCAGGTCTCGCGGTCGTCTTCGTAGAGCAGGCTCCACTCGGTGACCAGGTTGCTCCCGCACATGAAGTAGCGCTTCAGAGAGAGCCGGATCATCTCTCTCTCGGTCTCGATATGCATACCGCCGACAAGCGACGGGGTATCAGCACCACCCACGATGAACGGCAGATGGATCAGGCGGATCTCGTCCACGAGGCGGTGATTTAACATGGACCAGTTCAGCGTCGGTCCGCCCTCGATCATCATCCGCGAAACACCGTACTCATCCTTCAGGATCCGCATAAGTTCCGGCAGGTCAACCTGGCTCTCTCCCGCCATGATGACATCGACGCCGCTCTCCCGGAGGCGGGCAACCCTCTCGGCGGGTGCAGCCTCGCTTACAGCGATGACCGTCCGGGCATCCGGACCGAGGATGTTGGCGTCCGGTGGTATATCAGCCCGGGTGCTCGGGATAACACGGAGCGGACTCTTCCCCTCGATCAACCGGACCGTCAGGAAGGAGTTGTCGATCCTGATGGTGTTTGCCCCGACCATGATGGCGTCACATTCCGCCCGCGTCTGGTGAAGGAGGATCTCGGTCTCGGGTGCCATATACTTCATGAGGATCTTGCTTGATGCCCCACGCCTCAGGGTTAGCTTCCCATCGACGGTTATCTCTGACATCATGAGCACATGCGGCCTTCTGCTATCTGCCATTTGCCATCCTTCTTTTAGATCTATCTGGCGGGAAGACTTATGAATCTGGTGATTCTGGAGGGTATGCAAACCCCTGGAGCAGAGCAAGGGCATCCTTATACAGACCGGGGAGCACCCCCGGTACTGAGGCTCCCATTGCACCGGCTCTATCAGGCAGAGCAAAGGTTAAACTCCTTATGAAATGATAAATTATGCGATGAATATAACCTCTCTGCGGCCGAAATTCATCAAATGCGCGGAACCAGTTGCATCGTTTTTCATACGCCTGGGAGTTACGCCAAATCAGATCTCGGTTCTCTCTATACTCTTCGGCTTTTCGTGCGCACTCGCCTTCACCCAGCGGTGCTTTCTCGCGGGCAGCCTGCTGCTGATCGTCTCTGCGATCCTCGATCTGGTTGACGGCAACGTCGCCAGGAAGAATCACACAGAGAGCAAGTTCGGGGCCGCCTTCGACTGGGTCGCTGACAAATACGTCGATGCGGCGGTCATCCTGGGCGTGGGGTTCTCCGGCATACCCATCATCACCCACCTCCTGGATCTTCCTGCGATCACTGATTTCGGTGTTGTGGGGCTGGCACTCACCGGATCGTTGATCAACACCTTCATAAAACCAGTCACCTACGCGGAGATCGGCTACACCGAGAGGATCGCTGGAAAGATCGAGGATCCACTTGAGGGGGTCGGTTTCTTCGGCAGGCCTGAGACGATCCTGGTGCTGGTGCTTGGTGGCATGACCGGATACATATGGGTCTCAGTGCTTCTCATAGCGGTCTGCACGAACCTCTCCGCGATCCAGCGTATAATCTACCTCTACCGGCGATACGCCTGACTTCGGGCCATCCCTCGGATCAGAGGTCGGATCTTCCGGCTTTCGACCTGATGATCTGCTCCACCTCACCGCGGTAGAGCCGGTAGAGACTTTCGGCAAGGGCACCGAGCTCGGGGAGGATAACAAATAGAGCATAGGCCAGGGCTATGAGGAATATCAGCGCTCCGAGTTCAGCCATTACATTATGCGCCCAGAAGAAACTCTCATATCCAAACTCGCCGTTGCTGGCGATCGCGGGGAAGTATGGGAACCACTGCTCTGCATAAGCCGCGATCACGAATACGTTCCTTGCTATATTCAGGATGTAGATCGTCGGGAAGACCAGGAGGAACCCGATGATCTTCTGCCTGAACGTTGACCGGACACCCCAGGCAACCCCGAGCATGATGGCGATGCTCTGGATGCCGGTGCAGGCAAGGATGATCTCGGTCCGGAACCCATTGCGCTCCACCATGTTCCAGCCGTTGAAGTTAACAGGATACCCGATCGCCGTAAGTACAACCGACGTCTGATCCGCGACCGCCGCAATCAGCCAATCCCCGAGCGCCGGTATGTAACCGAAAGGGGCGTAGATCAGGAATGCCACGGCCGCTACCGCCGAGAGCTGCATCACGCGCGGATCGTCATAGAGCAGGTATTTTATGGTGATATAGAGAAACGGCACGGAGAGAAGGGCAAATACCGGGTACATGATGTTATTGATGGAGAGGTAATAGGGGAGCTCGATGAAGAGATACCCGACGATGCTTACCCACCCGCCGATGGCGAAGTACTTTCGGAACCGGCACGGGATAAGGAACATGAGAAAACAGGTGCAGGAGATCAGCACCAGGTAATCCTTCATCCCCTAAAGTTTCAGTGTATACGGCATTAAAGCATTTGTGCGCCCCATCCGGTTTGCTGCCCCCGGCCGCATGGCCCTGCCCAAGATTTAATTTTGGTCGGTAACCTATTAGTTATAATGATGTTCTGTCCGCAGTGCAAAGGCCTGATGATATCGTCTGGTGGTCAGCTGAAGTGCAAAAAGTGCGGTTATATCAGGGATATCAACGATTCCGACCGGTTGAAGAAGACAGACAAACGTGTGGAGAAGGAGATCACTATAGTCGATGATGTAGAGGAGATAGCAACGCTCCCAACAGTGAACGTCAGATGTCCGGAATGCGAATGCACGACGGCATACTGGTGGATGAGGCAGCTCCGGGCGGCGGATGAGAGCGAGGTCAGGTTCTTCCGCTGCACCGCCTGCGGCAAGACATGGCGCGAGTACGACTGACCTTTACCCCGAAGCAGCTGGCGCAAAAATAGAGTTTAAGGGAGATTCAGGATTAGTTCTTCTTTGCCTTCTCGGGGGCCTTTTCCTGTTTCTTTTCCGAAGACTTCGCCTTCTTATCCTTTGCCATGAATGACACACCTCCCTCCCGAGGTGGGATATATCTACTCTCGATCATCCTGGACATATATTTTGCTGTCTCACAATCCCCTATACCAGGAACACGCGGCAATTAAGCCGCATTTGCCACCGTCCAGCCACCCCGTGGACGGGGAACGCACCGGGATGCCGGCCCTCCCGCAGGATCGCAAAGATCGGGGGGCAGCTACCGGCCTCTCCTGAAGCCGGGCAGCATGTAGAGCGCAATCAGAGACAGGCCCCCTACCACCTCAACGCCAATCACGAGGTTCATGATAGGCATTGCGCCTGCCACACCTGAAACTCCCGGAAACAGCCCGGGATCGACTACAATACCTCCAGAGGTTGTGCCCGATCCTCCAAGCCAGTCGACGAAGAGCGCGGTGCCGACCATGAACATAACAAACGCCATGAGGATGAAGATGAGCAGCCCCAGAATCTCGACCTTCTGCATCGATCTTCCCGCTATCCGCGCGGAGATCGCTTCTGTGTCGCGGGCGATCGATGGCAGAAAAACCCCGGCCATGATCGCCATGCCTCCCGAGAACGCCCCCCGGGGTTCCAGATGGCCCTGCACCGCAGTAAACCCGATTGCCAGGGTGATCAGGGCGACGCCGAAGGCTAGCCAGGCCGCCCTACCCATATGCCCCACCCCGCAGACCCTCCTGAACCGGGCACGCCGGCAGTGCGCGCTCCGTGAGCCGCCCGCAATCCATGAACCCGAATGGTGCGCGGCACCCGGTCGTCCCGGCCGCGAGGGTCGTATATCTATTTTCTCGCTTAATCCCTGTAGAATCCAGGATATTCACATGCAAAAACACCGGATCTGATTCTACATGATTGACCATGATGATACTATGATCCAGGGTTAATACTTAAATCTATGTATTGAGGCCATTGTATATCCGGTGAGGTTCTACCAGGAGAAGATCATCGGCGCGAAGTGCATCACCGTAAATACCCTCCCCACGGTATGCTTGGGCGCATGCTCATAGCCATGCATCCTTCCCGGCAGCCTGAAGCCCCTGGCGAATCGTGCCGGATTCGACGAGCGGGTAAAAAATAGGGTTACCGCCGGCGCTCCCTTCCTGCGAAGAGGAGGAGCAGTGCCGCCCCGGCAGAGGCCGCGCCGAACCCTGGCGCTGCCGGCGTGGGTGTTGCCGATTCCTCGAGATTTGCGAGCCACGCGGCGCTGGAGAGAGGTGAGAGGAAGCGTATGCCCGCAAGGGTGTAGCCGCCGGGCGCACCGGCTGCAGCGTAGATGGCGGTGTCAGGGAATGTCATCCTCCACTGAATCGCACCATCCGCATCAGTCCCGAGAGCAAACCCCGCCCCGCTCCTGATATCCTTGCCCGCGATCATGCAGCCCCCGTCGGGCCGCAGGAGAACGGTGTAGCCTGCGAACCCCTCCATATTCCTGAGCCAGACCTCATCGCCCTTCGCATCAACAAGACCGTACCAGAAGTTGCCCGAGTAGGCAAATCCGCCATCGGCAGTCTCCTCGACATCGAAGATGACCGGGACTTCATAATTTCTATTCCAGAGCATGTTCCCATCGGCGTCGAGGCGGATGAGGAAAGCGTCCCCGATATCATATGAGAAAGGCGACTTCGTGCCCCCGATGACATACCCTCCGTCAGCGGTCACAACTCCTGCGTTCGCGGCAGCAGCCGGGAACGTCCGGTTCCAGACAGGCACACCGCTGGCGTCGGTCTTTGTGATGACCGCCGTCGTATCATCGGTCGACTCAGGCGGGTTCCAGATCCACCCGATGACGGCATAACCGCCGTCGGCGGTAGGCCTGACCACCGAGACCTTCTCACCCGGCAGAACCTGCCGCCAGATCTCCTCTCCGCCGGCGCCGAACCTGATCAAGAACGAGCTGCCCCGGTAGCCAGGGTCATCCTCTGATGCCACCGCAGAGATGTTGTAGCCGCCGACTATGCAACCGCCATCGGCGGTTCCGGCAACGGAGGCAGCCTCCATGTCAGGCAGCCTCACGGTCCATACCTCGCCTCCCCGGTCATCGGTCTTTACGAGCAGCAGGTCTCCTCTGCCCCCGAACATATTCGCGAGCGCAGATCCGACAGCGATGTAGCCGCCGTCCGCTGTATTCGCGACGGCATCGAATTTGCTGTTCTCCTCCGGCGAGAACGTCACGTTCCAGGTGACCGCCGGAGCGGCCTCCGCCGCAGAGACGACCGCGGCCGGAAACACCGCCATTATAAGCAGCGCCGCGATGATCAACTGGATCGGCGAAGACCGGAAGTATCGATCTCTTTCCGTCATTGAATCGATAACTGGTGTGGTGCGGCACGCAAAAAAGGTAATGGTCCGACATCCCGGTGACCGCCGGGGCATTCCACCCCATCCTGCGGGTTCTGATGCGGATGGTAGAGGATACAACGGCCCTCCCGGGATGCTCGCGAGGGTATCGGCAAATCCATTAATGAAGACACACCTCCTATAGCTCTAGCACGTGTTAGCGATATTCGACGGGATCTGGGTGCGTCTCGGCAGCGAAGGGCGAGCGCTATATGAGCAGGGAGGATACGGCAGGCTGGAGAGAACCGGCCTCCGCCTCGCCCCTGAAGAGGCGCTTTACCTCATGGAGCGGAATAAGATCGAGGTGAAGGATTTCGACTACGACACCCTGCTCGGCCTCTTTGCCGGTCAGCCGAACTTCATCAGGAAGTACCTCGTCTACCGCGACATCCGCGAGCGGGGCTACGTGATCCAGCCCGGACCGCATGATTTCCGTGTCTTCCGCCGCGGCCATAAGCCCGGGGCCGGGAGGTCGCGGTATCTTATCCGTGTTCTCTCTGAAAGGGATCTCATCGACTTCGACCGGCTCAGCCAGGATCTGCTCACCGCGGTCAACATGCGCAAGCAGTACCTCCTCGCGGTCGTCGATGACGAGGACGAGCTGACCTACTACGAGGTTCGCATGCAGGATCTCGCCCCGGTCGGGGAGCCGGCTGAATGCAGAGCGCCGGTGCAGGCCACCCTCTTTGGAACCTACGCACTCGCCCACCTGCCGCCCGGAACCCCGATCGAGGATGACTGGTACGGCAAACGGCTTGACCAGGAACGGCTTCTCCTCCGGCCAGTCGAATCGATCTACCTTGCGCGCAGGCAGTGTCTCACGATCACGCGAGATGGCGAACCGATGACCACGGAGCAGTTTCTCGATGCGGCGGCAGAGAAGGATATCGAGATCCGGGAGAAAGAGCGGGTCTTCTCGGATCTCAGGGAGAAAGGCTACATCCCCCGGACCGGCTACAAGTTCGGCCATCACTACCGTGTCTACTCAGGGAAGAAGACTCACTCCGAGATGCTCGTCCACGCCGTTGCGTCCGGAACCGCCACACCGATGAGCGTCGTCTCCCGCTCGGTCAGGCTCGCCCACAGTGTCAAAAAGAAGATGTTGTTTGCCTGCACATACAATACAGATATCAGATACATCGAGTTCGCGAGAATCAAACTGTGAGCGTCAGTTCATGCAGTCCAGAATGAATCCCTGGTCAAGTAACCAGACCGTCGATGCGAATCGGCTCTTTTCCGATTTCGGCATCGAACCTATCGGTGAGGCCGCGCAAGGGCTTCCCGATGCACCGTCATTTGTGCGCAGAGGTATTGTCGTCGGGCACCGGGACTACCGGGTGATCGTAGACGCCATCAGGAACCATACCCCGTTCCATGTCCTGACAGGGTTCATGCCCTCGGGTCTCCCGCACCTCGGGCACCTGATGGTCATGAAGGAGGTGGTCTGGCACGTCCAGCAGGGCGGGAACGGCTACGTCGCCATCGCCGACCGGGAGGCCCACGCGGTCCGCGGGATATCGTGGGATAAATGCCGCGAGTTCGGCAGAGAGTATCTCAAAGCCCTCTATGCCCTCGGGTTTCGCGGCACAACCTACTACCAGAGCAGGAACGAGCGCTTGAAAGACCTTGCGTTCGAGGCCTCCACGAAGGTGAACTTCTCGGAACTCTCTGCGATATACGGGTTCGGCCCCGAGACCTCGCTTGGCCACGCCGCGAGCGCCGCCACCCAGGTGGGAGATATACTCTTCCCGCAGATCGATGCCGGACCCGCACCAACGGTCGTCCCGGTCGGGCTCGACCAGGATCCGCACATCAGGCTCACCAGGGACGTGGCCCACAAACTCCGGATGTTCACGGTCGAGGACCGGGGTGACCATATCAGTGTCCGGTCGAAGAATGCTCCGGCGGAGGCCCTCAAGGCCGTCCACCACGCGTTTACAGGCTCAAAGAAGTATGCCGGCCACGTGGACATCACTGGTCTGCCGCATGCATGGGTGGATGAAGGTGTCCGGGAGATCGAGATCGCTCATGGGGGGTTCGGATTCTATCCCCCCTCCTCGACATACCACATATTCATGCCCGGGCTCCAGGGCGGGAAGATGTCGAGCAGTGTCCCGGAGAGCCTGTTCGGGTTCTATGAATCCGATAAATCGGTCAGGAAAAAAGTTCTGGCTGCGCTGACCGGGGGGCGGATGACGCTTGAGGAGCAGAAACGCCTCGGCGGGGAGCCGGATCGCTGTTCAGTCTACCTCTTAAACCTCTTTCACATGCTAGAAGATGATAGGGAACTCTCCGACCTCCGCCGCCGGTGCAAGAGCGGTGAGATGACGTGCGGGCAGTGCAAGAAAGAGACGTTGGAGCGTGTGCAGGCGTTTCTCATGGACTTGAGGGATAAGATGGATGCAGCCGAACACCTTGCAGATGAGGTGGAATAGTGGAACTTACGCTGAATGAGAAGAGGCTCCTGGTCGCCCTGGAACCGGCAGGCTCGGCCGACGCGGCCACCCTCGCCGACATGATGGATACCCGCCGGGAAGCCGTTGTGCAGTATGCAAACCTCGCCGGCGAGCGCGGGCTCGTGGATGTGGAGAGGCATGTCTCCCGGCGGTACACCCTGACAGGGGAGGGGAGGAACTACGCCGGCAGGGGCCTCCCGGAGCGGCAGGTGTTTGAGAGTTTTAAGGATGAGATCCCGATGCGGAGCCTGCAGGCACACCCGCTTGCAAAGATCGCGATCGGCTGGATGCGGAAGAAGGGCTGGATCACCATAAGAGGCGGGATCGTGCAGAAGGCCGGCGACGCCTCTTATGGTCCCGATGAGACTGCGTTTGCCCTGGCAGGCGAGAACGGCACGATCGAGGACGGGGAGGGGATCGCCGATCTCCTCCGGCGCGGCCTCGTGCAGGAGGAGGAGGCCGTCACCTACACCATATCGATCACCCCCCGGGGGCGGGAACTCCTCGCCGCGGGGCTTGACCTGCAGGAGGAGGTGGGCACGCTCACCCGCGACCAGATCCTCTCCGGCACATGGAGAGACCTCCCGCTCCGGCGCTACGACGTGACGAAACTCCCAAGACGCGCCTATCCGGGGAAGATCCACCCCTACCAGCGCCTCCTCGATGAGATGCGCCGCGTCCTCCTAGATATGGGGTTTACGGAGATTGCCGGCGGGATCGTACAGAGTTCGTTCTGGAACTTCGACGCCCTCTTCCAGCCGCAGGATCACCCGGCGCGGGAGATGCAGGATACCTTCTTCCTCGGCGAGCGCTGGCCGCTCCCTGCAGGGTATGAGCGCGTCCGCAACATGCATGAACACGGCGGAGAGACATCCTCTACCGGCTGGGGAGGTGTCTGGAGCATCGAGAAGGCGGAGCAGTGCGTGCTCCGGACCCATACGACATGCCTCTCCATCCAGCACCTGGCGGAGCACAAAAAGCCCCCGGTGAAGGCATTTGGCATCGGCAGGGTCTACCGGCGGGAGGCCACCGACCCCACACACCTCGCTGAGTTCGAGCAGCTTGAGGGGATCGTCATGGACGAAGGGGTCAACTTCCGCCATCTCCTCGGGTTTTTAAAGGAGTTCTACGCGAAGATGGGCTTTGAGAAAGTCAGGTTCCGCCCCGGTTACTTCCCCTACACCGAGCCCTCCGTGGAGCCTGAGGTCTACGTCGACGGGCTCGGGTGGGTGGAACTCGGCGGAGCGGGGATCTTCAGACAGGAGGTGACCGCGCCCTTCGGGATCGAGCACCCGGTGCTCGCGTGGGGGCTCGGGATCAGCCGGGTGGCGATGCTCCGGCTCGGTCTCCGCGACCTCCGGCACCTCTACAGGAGCGACGTCGAGTGGATCCGCCAGATGCCCATCTACGGCTGGAGGCGGTGATATGGCTGTAATTACGCTTGCCTACCGCTACCTGGAGCGGTTGACCGGGATCGGCCGGGAGACGATCATCGAGCGCATACCTATGATCGGGGCGGATATCGAACGGATCGAAGAAGACCATCTGGATGTCGAGTTCTTCCCGGACCGGCCCGATCTCTACTCGGCCGAAGGTGTTGCCCGGGCGATGCGTGGGTTCCTCGGGATCGAGGAGGGGATGCCAGTCTACTCTGTCCGCCCGTCGGGCATCACATTCTCGGTCGACCCGGGGCTCGCTGATATACGACCCTGCCTCGGTTCAGCGGTGATCCGGAACGTCGACCTCGACGAGGAGGCGATCGAGAGCCTTATGAGCCTCCAGGAAGCCCTCCACTGGGCGATCGGGCGCGGACGGGGCAAGGTAGCGATCGGGATCCACGACCTCGACGCGGTCACGCCGCCCTTCCGCTACATCGCCTCGCCCCGGGACCGCTCGTTCGTCCCGCTGGACTTCGACCATGAGATGACGCTCGATGAGATCCTCACCGACCACCCGAAGGGCCGGGACTACGCCCGCCTGGTGGAGAGGTTCCAGAGGTTCCCGCTGATCATAGATGCCTACGACCGGGTGCTCTCCTTCCCGCCCATAATCAACGGTGAACTGACGAGGGTCACGACCGCGACCGAGAACATACTGCTAGACTGCACCGGCACTGACAGAGGAGCGGTGATGACCGCGGTAAACATCATATGCACCGCGTTCACCGAGGCGGGAGCGGCGATCGAGACGGTCACGGTCGAGGGGGAGGAGATGCCCACGCTTGCGCCGGCCGAACGGATCGTCTCGGTCGAGGAGTGCGCATCCCTCCTCGGCATCTCCCTCTCCCCCGAATATATGACAGATCTCCTCGCACGGATGCGGTTTGGCGCCGAAGCGGACGGGGACTCCAGGATCAGGGTTCTCGTCCCCTGCTACCGGGCTGACATCCTCCATGACTGGGACATATTCGAGGATGTCGCGATCGCTTACGGCTTTGAGAACTTCGATGCTGTCCTCCCGACCACCTCCACCATAGCAGAGGAGCACCTGACAACCACGATCGCGGGGGCGGCGAGATCTGTGATGGTCGGTCTTGGCTACATCGAGATGATCCCGTTCACACTCACAAACGACCGGGTGCTCTATGAGAATATGCAACGCGTGCCCTCTCCGGGAACCCTGCGGCTGCTCCACCCGATCAGCGAGGAGCAGACCATTGTGCGGACAGACCTCCTTCCCCTGCTCATGGAGATGCTCCAGGCAAACAAGCACCGCGAGCTCCCGCAGCGGCTCTTCGCGGTCGGTGATGTGGTCGAGGACTGCGCCACCTACAGGAGGGTCGCCGCGGTAAGCATCCACCCGGGCGCAGACTTCTCGGAGGCATACGCGGCGGCCGACGTCCTCTGCCGCGAACTCTCGCTCCCCTGTACGGTCGCTGAGTCAACCGATCCGGCGTTCATCGACGGCCGCCGCGGTGACATCATCGTCAGCGATCGGATCGTCGGGGTGTTCGGGGAGATCCACCCACCGGTCCTGAAAGCCTTCGACCTCGAGCACCCGGTGGCAGCGCTCGCTCTCGACCTCAGAGCCGTACAGGGATACCCCGCCCTGCCAGGTACTCCTTCACCTGGCGGACGGTGAACTCGCAGTAGTGGAAGACGCTCGCCGCGAGGCAGGCATCGGCCTTCCCTTCTGTAAACCCCTCGTAGAAATGCTCAAGCGTGCCCACGCCACCGCTCGCGATGACCGGGATGGCGACCGCACCTGCGACTGCCGCTGTGATGGGGATATCAAACCCCTCCTTCGTCCCGTCGGCCTCCATGCTGGTGAGGAGGATCTCGCCGGCCCCGCGCTCCTCGACATCGCGAGCCCATGCAACCGCATCAAGCCCCGTAGCCCTGCTCCCGCCGTGGGTCACGACCTCGTACCAGCACTCCCGCCCGTCAGCGAGACCAATGGGGGTTCTTTCGGGCCCCATACTGTAGTTTCGCCGGACATCCACGGCAACGACGATGCATCGGGTGCCAAACCGCCCTGCACCCTGCGATATCAGGTCGGGATCCTGGACGGCGCTTGAGTTGATGCTCACCTTATCAGCGCCGGCCCCGAGGATATGCTGCATATCCCCGGTCGTCCTTATGCCACCTCCGACGGTGAGCGGGATGGAGAGTTCGCCCGCCGCCCGCTGGATCGCGTCGATGATGGTGCCCCGACGTTCCTTCGATGCAGCGATATCGAGGAAGACCACCTCATCCGCACCCTGCTCATTGTAGCGCCGGGCCAGCTCGACAGGATCGCCCGCGTCGCGCAGGCCGACGAAGTGCGTGCCTTTGACCACCCGCCCGTCCTTGAGGTCCAGGCAGGGGATGATCCGCTTCGTCAAAACCATTGAGTATATGATTGGGAGCCGGCAGGTGATGAGGGTTTGGTCAGGAGGTGGCGCTCTACCCGCCCGCCGCCCGTCCCACGGCAGCCATACATTTTATGGGGGCTGCACCAATGTGAATAGTACATGATCCTGCCCGGCCTGATATCCCCATCATGTGTCTATGCCTGCACCCGGTTCAGGATCCGCAGGACGAAACTCCTCGCCCGCGAAGACTATCACCGCATCATGCAGATGAGCATACCGGGGATCGTCGCTCACCTCGGGCGGCAGGAGGATTACAAGGAGATCATGGATCTGGCAGCCGATTTCTCCGGTGCCCGGCTCATCGAAGAGACGGTAAACCGCAACCTGGTGAATTCGTTCCAGCGTGCCATGGCGATCATCCCTGAAGAACTGCACGCCCTGGCCGAGGAGTACCTGACCCGGTGGGATATCGTAAACGTCATGGCGATACTCAGGAGCATAGTCTTTGATATCCCCGGGCGGCGGATCCATAGCCTCCTGGTTCCTGCAGGCAGACTCAACAGATCGCTCCTCGAGCACCTCCTGAGCCTTAAGACCTGCGACGAGGCGCTGGAAGCCCTCAAGTATTGGCGACTCTATCCGGTCCTTGAGAAATACTACCAGATCTGTGGAGAGCGGGGCGCGTTTGCCAGGATCGAGAACGAACTCTACATGAACTACTATGCCGCGCTGCTCGGTCTTGTCGCGTCCGGATGCCCCGGGTGCAGGGAGCTGTTCGCCTACCTCAGGTTCGAGATCGATATCACCAACATGAAGAATCTCCTCCGCCTCCACTGCGGAGAGGTGGCATGCGACATCGTGACAATCGACCAGACCATGATCCCCGGCGGCCGCATCCCAATCGACCTCTTCCGGCAGCTCTATGGCTCCATGACTGAGGAGGAGTTCAGGCATACCTTCCTGCAGACCGAGATCGCCCCCCTCCTGGCCCGGGCGGTGCGCGAACTCGGACAGGAACCCGGCTTCTCCAGAGAGGACGCCGCGGAACTGGTCTGGCAGCGGTGGCACCAGCACCTGCGGCCCACTCACGAGATTGAGATGGCGATCACCAGAATCAGGCTCCGGGAACTTGAAACCCTCTCCCGCCGCTACCCGTTCTCGGTCCTGCCGATGCTCGCCTACCTGGAGCGAAAGCGTTACGAGACCGCAAACCTGCGGGCAATCGCGCGGGGGAAATCATTCGGCCTTCCGCCCGGGCGGATATGGCAGTATATCGTCCTGTAGGGAGACCATGTCTGCTGGTGATATCAAACCTACCCGATCCGGCCTGCTGATCGTCAGGCGGCGAATGGCGCTCGCTGAGCGGATACACCGGATCCTCAAGATGAAACTCGACGGCATGATGCTGGAACTCATCAACCGCACAGGAGAGGCCGCCCGGAAGCGCAGGGAACTTGAGGAGAAATACATCCACGCCAGGGAGATGATGGCAGTCGCCGCCATGATGGAGGGGGCGACCGGGGTGCTCCTTGCAGCGCTCTCGGTAGAGACCGCTCCGGTCTACAGGACGACCGGGCATAAAAGCATCTTCGGGGTGCAACTCCCCGACCTGGAGCCGGTCATGGTAAAAAAGACGCTCACAGAGCGGGGTTATGGTATACTCGGAACCTCATCGGTCATCGACGATGCCGCCGACGCCTATGAGGATCTCACCACCGCGATCATCGCGAGCGCCGAACTCGAGGGAGGGATCATGCGATTGCTCGATGAGATCGAGCGGACCAGGCGCCGCGTGAACGCGCTCGAGTTCAAGGTCATCCCGGAGCTCGCCGACCTCCGCCGGCTCATCGTATATCAGCGTGACGAGATAGAGCGACAGGACGCAGTAAGGCTCCGGCGGATAAAAAAGATAAAGGCAAAGAGGCGGTAGTGTCGCCGCCTCACGCACCAAAAATCTCTGAAATAAGATGATGCAGTGCGCCAGCACACCATTTTCATCTCAACCTGAGGATGCGTGGGAGGGGACACCGGGCTTGCGCGCGAGGACGCGGGAAGGTGCGAGAAAAAAGTGGGCCGGGAGGCTCTAGATGAGGCTTCCCTGTCGCTTAAGGCACTCGATCGCCACATCCACGATCGAGGCGAGGGCATCCACGCCGAACGTCTCCGATGAGAGGACGAGATCGTACATAGAGAGATCGCCTATATCGATATCGTAGTAGGCCAGGTAGCGGGTGACCTCTGAGTGCTGCCGGCCTCTGGTATAGGCGAGCGCCCCCTCCTCATCCATCTCATCCCTTCCTGCTATCCGCTTTGCCCGGCATTCGAGCGATGCCGCAAGCCAGACTCTGAGATCTGCGTTCTCGATCATACGGCCCGAGAGCCTCCCCTCGACGACGATCTTCTCTGAAGCCTCGCCGATCTCCTTCTGCCGGGTATCGATCATCCGATCAACCGAGGGATCGCTCTCCGCAAGCCTTCCGAACTCAGCGAGATCCATATCATGCTCCCGGGCAAGCCTGCGGAAGACCTCTCCCGCGGATATAAACTCAAGACCGTACTTCCCGGCAATGTAGCGGGCAAGCGACGTGGTGCCGCTCCCCGGCAGTCCGCTGATGGTGATCCGCATCAGAGCCCCCCGATGTTGAGCGCCTTTCTGATCACCTGGCTTATGGCAAGCGAGCAGATCATGTACCAGAAGATCCAGGCTGGCACGACCCAGAACGCAAACTCCGAGAGGCTGGCAATCCCGATGAAGGGCAGCACGATACCACTTGCGATGCTCAACTCAGTCCCGGCCGGCGGGAGCCGGAATAGGAGCCAGAAGAATATAGGCACCGTCAGAAGGAGGATGATCGCCATCGGGGTGAACTGCTGCTTTGAGAGATCTAACTGATCCTGCATCATCCGCTCCTGCTTCCCCTGAAGCTTCTTGATCCGCTTCTCATCCCCGGAGAGCTGCGCCTCCCGGAACTCCTTCTGAAAGACCCGCGCCTTCGCCTGAACCTCCTGCATCTTATCATAGTCGATCGTGTACTTCTGGACAAGCGAGGAGTACAGCCCGGTAACGCTTGAGAGGATCATTATCATGACGAAATACGGCACGCCTAGGACGTCGATGAACGGCCCGAGTATTATGTTCATCATTGAACCGACCGTCTCCCGTATCCCCCCGATGCTGTACGAGACAAAGACCAGCATGGTAAAGATGAGCGCGATCGTCGGGCCGTGCTTCTTCAGGTCAACCATGCCAGGTTACCTCAGGACATCCGCCAGGTCATCGATGGCTCGTTCGAGCAGGAAGTCAGCGTTTTCGACTATCCTGACGGTGCAGCCGGTATACATCGCATACGCTGCGGCAATGGCACGGTTGAACTCCTGGTGTCCGGCGATCGCCCGGGATCCCTCCATGTCACGGGCCCTTGAGGCGTCACCGAGGCGGCGCATAAGGATCTGGTCGGGATCGGTCTCCACCAGCACGACAACATCAGGCATCAGTTCCCGGAGCACCCATTCCGGCAGCCCTGCCAGGAACCCGGCCGGGGTGCTTATGCTGCTGTGAGTATCGATGATGATGTTTGCATCAGCGCTCATGGCGGCGATCCCTGATGCGGCCGCCTGCTGGAGGCGCTTCTGATCATCCTTCCCGAGTTTGCGCATCTCATCGCGATCAGAGACAAGATTCTCATTACAGGCCACATCGAACATGAACGTGCCGAAGTTTACGGACTCGTAAATGACACCCTCGGCCGCAAGTCTATCCATCGCACCGTTGATGACGGTTGTCTTCCCGACACCGGGAACCCCCGTCACGACGACTTTCTTCCCCATCATTATCACTCTCATTAGAAGTATAACTCGATGTAAAATAAATCCCTGCTCAGAAGAGTAATTTCTTTCGGAATCGCCCCGGGGGATCCAGGTGGTCACACACACCCCCGGGCATATTGGGACAATTGTTCTGGAAGGAGCAGGGTCAAAGGCAGAAAGGAGGGGCCTTCTGGCTCACTCCCTTCCGAAGAACGACCGCATGAAAGGATACATCTCCATGATCTGCTGGCTTGCGATCTCCTCGTAGAGCCGGTAGGTAATACTCACCGCCAGCAGCAGCCCTGTTCCACCGACCGCGCCGATCACGCCGAAGAGGTTTGCGACGACCGAGAGGATCCCGATGAACGCGCCGCCGATTATAGTGATCCTCGGGATGTAGCGGTCGAGGTACTTCTCGAGCACCTGGAGGTTCCGGCGGTAGCCGGGGATATGCATACCGCTCCTCTGGATCTGCCGGGCCACATCCTTCGAGTCGAGGCCCGCGGTCTTGACCCAGAAGAGCGCGAAGAGCGCGCCCCCGAGAACCATAACCGCTACATCTATGCCCATCCGTAGCAGGATCTCCCAGGGGGCGTGCCCGAGATCGGTGATCCACCACATCCAGTCCTGCGGGCTGTTGATCGGTGCAATATACCACATGAGGCCGCTTATTGGATGCTGCCCATGGAACTCGCCGAAGAACGTAAATCCGGCATTTGAGAGGAGCATCCCGAGCATCTGGATGTTTGCCTGCAGAACCCGTACAAGGATCATCGGCAGGACACTCGCGTATATGAGCTTCACCGGGAAGCGCGCCCGGGCGCCCCGGACAGCGGTATGCGCAAGCGGGATCTCGATACGGGTCGACTCAACGTAGACGATCACCAGGAATATGATGATCGTCGTGACGAGGGCAAGCATATCCGTGCCGAAATACTCAAGGAAACTCGCCCCCGACGTTCCGATGGCGACCAGCCTCGGGAAGAACCCGATCGGGAAAGGATCGGTGCCCGCCTGCCAGTTCAGGAAACCGTTCACCAGACCCTGGGAGACCCCCGCAACGATGAAGAGCCCCACGCCTGACCCGACGCCCCACTTGGTGACGACTTCATCCATCAGCACCACTAAAAGCCCGCCGATGCAGAGCTGGAGGAATATCAGGAGCGATACCAGGAACATGTTCCCGCCGAACAACTCCGATGCTACCAGCGGATCAGGCAACATCAGTCCGCTTGCAACCATGGGGAGCGCCTCGACGATGATCATCACGAAGATGAGCATCTTCTGCAGGCCCATGTACATGACCTGGCCGCGCGCCTCGCTGGTATCGATCTGCAGGATATCAGCACCCTTGAGCAGCTGCAGCACGATCGACGCGGTGACGATCGGCCCGATACCAAGATGCAGCAGTGAACCGCTCGCACCGGCAAGCAGGGCCCGCCACAGCCCGAATATATCCTGTGACTGCGGCGAGAGGCCAAAGATACTGATGTTTGTCAACGCGAAGTAGAGGAGCAGGATCGCAAGCGTCCACATCAGTTTGTTCTTGAAGTGGACATGCCCCTCCGGACTTCTGACTGCAGGCATCGCTGCAAGAATAGGCTCGAATCTATCCAGCAGATCTCCCATAGTTTCACCAGAAAGAAATTCAGGCGGTGGTCTTTGCCTGACCGCCTATCTCCTCGATCTTTTCCCGGGCCATTTCTGAGAATGCTCGCGCAGATATACACAGCTTGCGCGTGACCCTCCCACCACCGAGCACCTTATCGATACCGAGTTCGGTGCTGTCGAGAACGATAAGATCGCCCTCCCGGGTGGCAAGCCCCTCCTGGAGCAGTATCTCTACCATCTGGTCGATTGCCCCGACATCAAGGGCAGATACCGGCACGGATGTCTTGTTGATAAACCCGTGCTTACCATTGGATACCTCACCCTTCAGGTAGAAATGGGAGAAGCGGTGGTCCCGCTGCCCGGCCCTACCCCGTCCACCCCTGTTGCCGGCGCCACGCCGGTTCTTGTGCGTACCGCCGCCGCAGGTCCGTGAACCCCTGTATTTAGATCTCTTGTTTGTGGGCATCAGTCTCACCTCATCTTATAGAGGAGATCGTTTATCCGGGGCCCATGGTAACCGAGAGCCCCACCCTGCTGAAAGGTTCGTTTGATTGTTTTATAGCCCTTTCGCGGGGGATGCAGACGGAGAACCGGCTTGATCTCAGCCAGATCACGGAGGTTTGCCTCTCCGTCGCAGAGCGCCGCTGCGAACTCGTCGATGCTGGCATACGGCGTATGCGCGCGGACGTAATCGTCAGTCAGCCGCTCGTCCCCGGTCAGTCTGCCCCGGGTGCGCAGGAGGGTGGCCAGGATCTCCGGATCCACCTCACCGTACGCCACGTAATCCTTCACCTTGCGAATCATGCCCAGGTACGCCGGGGTATCAGGCACGAGGACACAGTGGTTCACATGATGCAGACGGAGCATCTTCAAGGTATCCTTGATCTCGCGGTTGGTGTTGACCACGCCGCGCACCTGCACTACCGCGTACATCACTCCTTCCCTCCAACCCGGACGATATTCGTCTGCCGGAGCGCCTCGAACGTTGCCTTTGCGTAGTTGATGGTCGTCCGGGTCTGCCCCCGGTTGAAGGCCCAGACATCCTTGATCCCTGCAAGCTGCAGAACCTTCTTCGGGATATCCCCGGTCACAAGGCCGATACCCTGCGGTGCGGGTTTCAGTGTCACGCGGACGCTGCCGGCCTTGCCGGTCACCTCGACCGGGATCGAGTGATCGGTATCACAACCGCATTCCCAGCTCCCGCATCCCCGGTGAACCCTGATGAGGTTCAACTTCGCGTCTGCTATTGCCTTCTGGATGGCGTTTCCGACCTGGGTATCCTTCGCCTGACCAAATCCGATGTAGCCGTTCCGGTTGCCGACCACCACGACGGTGCGGAACTTCACACGACGACCTGAATCAGTCATCCGCTGGACCATGTTGATGTTCAGCACCTCATCCTCCAGGTCGGGCAGAAGGAGATCGACGATCTGGGGTTCCTTGATGGGTTTACCGCTTGCGAGCACCTCATCGATACTGGTGATCTCGCCAGCGGCAACCATGCGCCCGAGACCGGTGAGCGGAATCCACTCTTCCTGTACGTATGCCATTGTCACACCAGCTCCTTCTTGATGGCCAGAGCCACAGCCTCTACATTCGCCACCAGGTTCCCCGCCCGTTCGGAGGCATGCCCGGCGATATGGGCACCTTTTAGACGGCCCTCATCGGGGAGGATCGACTCGCCGTAGGGTATATCAAGACCTCCATCCACCGCCCCTTTCAGGGCAGCAAAGACACGAGCTCCGGGCTTTGCCCGGGCAAGTCCGATATCCAGGATACCCTCATCATACCCCGCAGCGCGCGCCCTGACCGCAAACAGCATCCCGGTCAGGTAGGCGGCCGGGGTGCTCGCGGTTGACCCCTCGTAGCCGTACTTCACAAGTTCCGCCGAGTATGCGGCAACCAGGGTTCGATCTCCCTCATCCCCCGGGATGACCAGCTGCGCGATGATCTGCCGGTTCGTCTTCCTGACGACCATCCGGGGCAGTCCCGATGACAGGAGCGACATACGCTTGTAGTAGTCGGTCCTGCCCTCATGCCTTCTCCGGAAGGGCACAAAGTATCTTGGGCCTGTTGCCATTATCTCGCCCTCCCTGCCATTGTCTCAACATGCGCTGTAAGGTGTGCCACGCTCCGGAACTGGCCGCCAGAGGCCCGCCGATACATCAGGCGGTAAAGACCCCTGTCGATTACACCCTCGTCGCGCATCTCGCGCAGGGCTCGGCGCTGTGCCCGAATCTTCCTCATCCATACCTTCTTTCCTGGATCCCGGGCACCTGCGGCACCTTTTCTCCGGCCGGCCCCTCTCCGGTGACCGTAGGCGCGTTTTGCCATCCGCTCACGTGCCCTGCCGCGACTGTTCCCTTTCACGGGGTGTGCCTTGATCGCGCCTTCCTCGATGAATTCGCGCAGGCTGTCCCGTGAGATTGCATCCTCGATATCGGCCTGCCGCTCAGGATCAAACCAGACACGGTTGATCCCGCACTTGAGGATGGAGGCTGCCACTCTTCTCTGGTTCGCGAGATCACTCATCTTCATCCACCTCTTCTTCTTCTTCTTCGACCTTTATGGGCTCAGGAGCCGCGCGAGTCAGGTCTTTTGCGTTCAGTACTTTTAGCCCGAGTTCCATGGCCCGTGTCTGGATCTCTCCGCGCTTTCTGTTGCCCACGGAACCGGCGATCCGGACGGCCTGGAGTTCGGGGTTCAGCGCGGCAAGGTCTGCCGGTGCAAAGACCCGCACCTCCTCATACCCGCTCGGGTGCATGCCGCGAACCGCAACAGGGCTTCCGTATCCTGGCCGCGGGAGAGCGCCCTTTGCACGGAACTGCCGTCTCTGTTTGCTGTGCAGGCCCCGCGGACGTCGCCAGACATCGGCAAGCTTCACTTTGCGGTGGAGCCCGCGCCTCTTGAAAGCAGGCTTATTGTGCCGGGTGCGGATGCGGATTAATCTTCTTCTCTCATCCATTCTCTTCACGCCCTCTCGGTGATATATATGCCATCCTGAAACACCCGTGGGTCACGCTTTGTGATCCGTGTCGCGTGCTCGATGTTTGCGGCCGTGTTGCCCACCCTCTCCCTATCGATACCGGTGAGGATCACCTCGTCGCTCCCGAGCCTGACGGTGACGCCCTCCAGGATCTTTGCTACCCGGGGCTGCTTCTCGCCCAGGAAGTTGCTGATCACGAGGCGGTTGCCCTGCAGCTTAAGCTGGATCGGGAAGTGGCTGTAGACCGCTTTCATGCGGTATTCGTAGCCTTCGGTGACGCCCCGGATCATGCTCTTAGCGTGGGCTTCAAGCGTGCCGCTCATGGCGAGGAGCCGCTTCTTGTCTGATACCGTCGAGATGATAATCTCGCCATCTTCAAGCACGAGATCGATCTGCGGGAAGCGCATGTTGCGCACCATGGTGCCCTTCGGTCCCGAGACCGTGAGTACGCTCTCCTCAAGCGTGACATCCACATCAGGAGGGATCTCAACCCGCCGTATTATTGCCATAGTCGATCCTCCCTTCAGTAGACATATCCCAGCAGCTGCCCGCCGATACCCTCGCTCCGTGCCTGTTCATGGGATATAACCCCCTTCGAGGTAGAGACGATCAGGATACCGA
>JAAZIF010000328.1 GCA_012510335.1 Methanomicrobiales archaeon
AACGTGAGAGCGACGAGTTCCTGCCAGCAGTTAGGAAAGATATCCTGGAGAACCGGGAGTAGATCCTGAAATTTTGCTGCAAGAAGGGAGGCATTTCTGTTTCCGCACCCATCAGCTCGACCCTGAAGCATCCGCTCCACAGGGAAATCAAGTCTGTATGAGGCCGTATTACAAGTCTTAAGTGATAACCCATTCTGGAACGGGATGAAAGTGCGATTGACGACCGGCGGACGGATGTGACGTTCCGGCAGAACCGGAGCCTGAGCACCGCAGGTGCGAGTACAGATCGGCCAGGTCATCAAGGGTCGGGTATCTCCCCTCGCAGAGGCGGAGAATCGTCGCCTCAACTATCTTCCTCGGCGCTTTCCGCACAGATCTGACCGGCCCTGCAACCTCGCGCAACGCATCCAAATGTTCGGAGCTTTCTGGCAAATGTTCGGAGCTCGGTTTCGAACATATCTCTCCATCAGGTGGTGGCCGGGACGGTAGTAGAAACGTGCTCCGGCCCGACCCCTCACTCTTCAGGAGCCCTTTTTCGACCAGGCCTGAAGAGCCACTGTTGAGATCGATGGGGTGATTTCCCCGGAGATCCGCACTCCCGATTACATGCCGGTTACATACCCGGCAAAGTGATATGCGGGGAGGCAGGACGATGCAGTCCTCGATCCGTGGTTTTACGAAGAGGGAAGGCCCGGCTCTGTGAACCGTGATGTACATGCCGGGATCATTGTGGATCACATACCCGTTACATGCCAAAAATTAACTATCATTGACGCATTTCCAGAAATTCCCCTGAAAATAGATTTTTCCAGATCGGGAGCAGAGCGATCCGTACATGCGGATTACATACCTCATGCCCGGTACGGTAGTGAGATATTGGACCGCTTGAAAGAGGAGAGTTGTCACGGTCAAAGGGAAGAGCGATCAGTTCAACATATAAAGTGTTACTTAATGTGACAAATGTCACAAATGTGGATGGAAATGATCAGTTTTCAAACTTAACCTGAGACGGATGGATTCCTATCACAGAATGCCTTGTGGACGGGCTATCAGCAATTCGCTGGTAATCTGCGAAAAACAGGTCTGGGACTTCCTGAAGTCCCGGTACACTCGTAGGAAGCCCCGCCCGCGAGCGCGGGGTAGTTCACCTGTAACCGCGCACTCCGGTTTTGTGGGGGGAGACCCCGGGTCAATGAGTGTACTCGATGATCCGTATATCCGGGCCGATGGCCCTGATTACACAGTCTCTCATACTGGCATAATGCGGGCAGGGATAGCCGATGGGGTTTCCTCTGGTTATGCACGAAGCAAATACAATCGCTTCTGCTCCTCTCTCGACAAGCATCTTCGCCCGTGGTATCGCCCTCTTGCCGGGGCACCCGCCGCATGTCACAAACCCGACAATATCAACGGGCCCGGTCTCCTTGAATGCGCCTTTCCCCTCCTTTGTTACGATGAAATCCGTGGTTCCGGGGCACATGTCCTCGGTCATCATGCAACGGATTATACCAACCTTCATGCGGATTAGCTCCCCGCCGTGCGCAATAAATATACCTATCATGCATATAGTCCCTGAGCGCGAGGGGTGATCCCGGACGGAGTGCATACTTGAGAGGGGCGCGGCGTGCCCCTGGCCGATGCGCGCGGGGATATCCGCGCGCAGGGCCGGACTCCCCGGGGAAGCCCTGCACAGAGGCAGTAAAGATGAAACTCTATAGATCTCCGGTTACCCGCAACGGGGCATCCGGCGGACCTGTCCATCGCCTGTGGTGGCCCCTGCCCGGTATCAATAAGCCCCCAGGCGCCGAACTCCAGTATATGGGAGTGCGGGTGCGTGTATGGATCAGCGGTCTGGTGCAGGGTGTCGGTTTCCGGTGGGCCGTGGAGGATGAAGCCCGGGCTGAGGGAGTCACAGGCTGGATAAAGAACCTCCCGGATGGCCGCGTGGAGGCCCTCTTTGAGGGTGATGAGATGGCGGTGCGGCGGGTGGTCGAGTTCTGCCGCCGGGGTCCGCCCCTGGCCCGGATCGATGACGTGCGGACTGCCCTGGAGGCATACTCCGGGGAGTTCGATGATTTCTCTATAAAACGGCAGTGAAGGGGCTCCCCACCAATCAGGGAGCGAGAGGTGCTACCGCCTCGGCCGGGATGATCGGGAGCGTGACCCTCTGCCGGCCCCGGATGAGCGTCAGGGTTACCGGTTCAGCGATGGGCCAGGCGGTGAGGAACCGGTGCAGGTCGTCCACGCACGTTACGCAGGTATCGTCGATAGCGATTATGAGGTCTCCCGGCCGGATCCCGGCCCGCCCGGCGGGGCTTGCACGGGAGACCGATACAACCTCGACCGCCTGGTTCCCCGGGAGCCCGAGCGCCTGGATGAGCGGCCGCTCCAGCATCCGTGCCTGACCGGCGATGCCGAGGTAGCCGCGCCGCACCCTGCCGTCGGCGACGAGTTGCGGGAGAACCCAGGCGGCGGTGTTGGACGGGATCGAGAAGCAGATCCCCTGGGCCATGGGGATGATCGCTGTATTGATCCCGATGACCCGGCCGTGTGAATCCACAAGCGGTCCGCCGGAGTTGCCGGGGTTCATGGGCGCGGTGTGCTGGATTATGTTCTCGATCAGGCGACCATCCCGGCTCCGGAAAGCCCGCCCGAGTGCGCTCAGGACGCCCGTCGAGACCGTCGAGTCAAAGCCGAGCGGGTTGCCGATGGCTATAACGAGCTGCCCAACAGAGAGCGCCCCCGAATCACCGAACCGGGCGCAGGGAAGCCCTCCCGTAGCGGCGCGGAGCACAGCGAGATCGGTCGCCGGATCCGCCCCGGCCAGGCGCGCAGGAAGGGCGATCCCGTCTGCCGTGCGGATCTCGATCTTCCCTGCTCCCTGCACCACGTGGTTGTTGGTCATGATGTAGCCCTCCGGCGCCACGATCACGCCCGAGCCCGCTCCCATCTGCTCACCCCTCCGGCCATGGAGGGTCTTTCCCACTACGACACTCACTACCGAAGGCCCCACGGACTCGACGACCCTGACGACCGCACGGGAGTAAGCATCGAGGAGGTCGGCGTCCGTCTCACCGGTATCGGGGAGCGCCTGATGCTCTTCTACACCGGTAAACTGCTGAGATGTGCCGGCCAATGAGATGGATTTGTAACCTACTTTATTCATTATGATTTATATTTTTGTAATCAATAATAATCTACTTTCCGCATGAAATGGCGTCATGAGCAGCGCGAGGGAACGCCCCTTCACCGGCGCGCAGGGTGTCCGTGTTCATGAACCCCCGACCCGATCCCGCCGATAGCCGCAAAAGAGAAATAGGCGTAACCGCTACTGCTCCTTATGCCGGGGGCTGGTGGGTGGGAATGACGATTCGCGAGTTCAGGCTGGAGCGGTTCCTTGCGGAGCGTGAGTTCCTGGCACCCTGCGTGCTCGGCGCCTCCGACTGCGAGACGATGAGCGTATTTGAACTCCTCTCCCTTGAGCCCGGTTCAGAAGACGACCTCCTGCTGCTACGGCTCGGCTACATCGAGCCGGCGGGGAGCCCCTCGCTCCGGGAGGCGATCGCCGGTCTCTACAGAGATGTATCGCCAGATGAAGTCATAACCTTCAACGGGGCATCCGAGGGGATCATGGCGTTCATGAACACCGCCTTCCGGCCCGGCGATCACGTCATAGTCCAGTTCCCTGCGTACCAGTCGCTCTACGAGGTCGCCCGTTCGATCGGGTGTGACGTCACGCCCTGGCATATGGATGAGGGGAGGGGCTGGAGCCCTGACCTGGATCTTCTACAGGATCTGGTCAGGCCGGCGACGAAGGCGATCGTCATCAACTCCCCGCACAACCCCACCGGCTACCAGTTCCCGGACAGCGATCTTGTGGCCCTGGCCCGGTTCGCAGAGGAGCGGGGCATCACCATCTTCTCAGACGAGGTCTACCGGCTCCTTGAGCACCGGGCCGCCGATCGCCTCCCGGCCATGGTCGATCTGCCGGGCGATCACGCCTCGCTCGGGGATCTCTCGAAGGTCTATGGGCTTGCCGGGCTCCGCATAGGGTGGATCGCAACCCATGACCGCGGCCTGCTCGGTCGGCTTGCGCGCTATAAGGACTACTCGACCATCTGCAACAGCGTCTCAAGCGAGTTCTTCGCCGGGATCGCGCTCCGCCACCACGGGAGGATCGCCGCCCGAAACCTGGAGATCGTGCGGTATAACATCAGGCTGCTGGAGAGGTTCTTTGAGAAGTGGAGCGGCCTCTTTTCGTGGGTCCGGCCCCGGGCGGGCTCTACGGCGTTTCCCCGGCTCAGGGCAGGTATAGGCGCAGAGGAATTCTGCACCGATCTCCTCGAGTCAACGGGCATCCTCCTCGTCCCCGGGACGGTCTTTGAGTATGACGATGCCCATATCAGGTTTGGCTACGGGAGACTGGATATGCCCGGGGCACTGGATCGCCTGGATAACTATCTTGAGACCTGCTTCAGCTGATCCCGGCCGCCTGCAGGTGCTGCCGTGCGGCACAGGGGTCGCCGGCCGCAAACCCGTCGGTGCCGGACCGTGCTGCTTCCCGGAAATCATCCTCTGTATCGAGCAGCCCTCCCCGGCATCCAGCCTCTTCAGCTCCTTGATGGTGAAGTCCTTGACCGGCCCGGTTCCATCCGCCGTCCGGTCGGGGGTTGCGTCGTGGATCGCGACCACCACGCCATCTCTCGCGAGGCGCAGGTCAACCTCGAGAAAGTCAGCACACTCCATACCTCTCCGTAGCGCCCGGAGGGTGTTCTCGGGTTCAAGGCCCCCGGCACCGCGGTGTCCGATGTGAGCCATGCTTACGCCCATGCATCCGGAACCAGGTATAAGTAGTGTGGCATGGGTGGCACCCGGAGATAAACCGACCCACGAGTGGAGGGAGGAGAACACCGATATCCAGGCAGGCGTCTGTCCTGTAAGGGTAAATCAAAAAGTTATTCTACCTGCCTCTCTAACCCTCATTCCATGAGGAAGCATGGTATTCTTGCGCTGCTGGCCTGTATCGTCGCAGTTCTGGCAGTCGCAGGCGCCGGATGCACCGAAACGGTCGACCAGACCGGTGGTGCGGGACTGAAAGACTCATACATTGTTGGCATCGATGATGCATACATGCCCTTCAGCTACATCGACAAGGATGGCAAAGCCCAGGGGTTCGATGTTGACTCCATGAAGTGGATCGCCGAGAAGAACGGCATCAAGGTGACGTTCCTGGGGGTAGACTGGGACTCCATCATACCCGCCCTCCAGGCAGGGAAGATCGATATGGTCTACGCAGGCATGTCGATCACACCCGAGCGTCAGGAGCAGGTGAGCTTCAGCAATCCATACTGGACGGTCGTCCAGGACGTTGCGGTTCGTGAAGACTCCGACATAACGATCGAGGATGTCCGTGCCGGGAAGGTGGTTCTCGGGGCGCAGCGGGGATGCACCGGGGCGCTCTGGATCGAGGATGCCCTTGTCGATAAAGGTCTGATGCCCGCGGGTAACCTGAAACTCTACAAAGACACGCCTCTTGCCGTCGAAGACCTCAAGGCGGGCCGGGTTGACGCGGTCATGTATGACGACGTCTCCTTAAAAGACATAATCAGGGGCCAGCCGGTGAAGATCATCGGGTCTGTCGAGACGCAGGAACAGGAGAGTTTCGGCGTCGCAATCCGGAAGGAGGACACTGCGCTCCTCGAGTTCATGAACAGGGCGATCGCGGAACTGAGGGCCGATCCCTACTGGGAAGAGCTCAAGGAGAAGCACAACCTGAAGTAATTCCGGGACAACCCATCTCCACCCTTTTTCACAACCCCCCCGTAACCTGGAGGCTTTTTTCCTGTACCCGCGCAGGCCCGCCGGCGCTGACGCGCCCACGCCGCCGAACTACCAAAGACCCATCCTCTGTGCGCTTATAACGGCGGTTCTCATCGGCGGGAGTGCCCCGCTCACCAAACTCCTCATCGGCGGGGCCGGGCCGCTTGCGCTCGCCGCACTGATCTCACTCGGGAGCGGCCTCGGCGCTCTCCTCTTCTCCCTCCCCGGGATCGCAGCGGGCCGGCGGCGGAGCCACGTGGAGGCCCCGCCCGGGCGTAGCGACATCCCCTGGCTCATCGGCGTGACGATCTCTGGCGGCATACTCGCGCCGATCATCCTGATCATCAGCCTGCCCGGAACCCCGGCGGCGACGGCCTCCCTCCTCCTGAACTTCGAGGCGGTGGCGACGACCCTGATCGCCGCCGCGATCTTCCGTGAGTGGGTGAGCCGCCGGGTCTATGTTGCGCTCGGGTGCATCACCGCATCATGCCTCCTCCTCACCTACGACCCGGCGGCAGACTTCGGGCTATCCCTCCCGGCGCTCGGGATCCTTCTCACCTGCTTCTTCTGGGCCGTCGATAACAACCTGGGGCAGCGGCTCTCGGAAAAAGACCCGTTCCTGACCATCTCCATAAAAGGGATCGGTGCCGGCAGCGTCACGCTCCTCCTCGCGATCGCTGCCGGGGAGCAACTCCCGGGCCCGGCCACTACAGCCGCTGCCATGCTCATAGGGTTCCTCTGCTACGGCGGTCTGACGAGCATACTCTTCCTCCTCGCCCTCCGTGGCATCGGGGCCGCGCGGGCGGGCTCGCTCCTCGCCATCTCCCCGTTTTTCGGCGTCCTCTTCTCGTTCATACTCTTTGCCGGACTGCCGGCCGGCGTATTTTACGCCGCGCTACCGGTCATGATACTCGGTGCATGGCTGCTCGTCACAGAGAAGCATTCACACCTCCACCGGCACCCTCCGATGATCCACGAGCACCGCCACCGACATGACGACCTCCACCATGACCACACCCATACCGCTGACGATCCGCCGCTCTCGGTGGACGGTGAACACTCTCATATGCATGAGCATGCCGAACTCATCCACGAACACCCGCACCAGCCGGATATCCATCACCGGCACTCGCACCGGCGGTGAGTCCGGTCAGAGCTGGGCGGCGGAGGTCCGGCTCATGCCCGGGACTGCCACGCGCTTCTCAAGGATGTTGACGGCGACGGTCGTGATCGTCACAAGCACCAGGTATACGATGCCGACGACCATGAACGTCTCCGTGTAGATGAAGTATTTCGTCGCCACGTTCTTCCCGGCGCCGGAGAGCTCGACGACCGTGATCATGTAGGCGAGCGATGAGTACTTGATCAGGTAGATGAACTCGTTTGAGAGCCCCGGGATCGCCCGGCGGAGCGCCTGCGGCATGATGACGTTCCTGATCGCCTGCGCCCTGGTCATCCCGAGTGCCTGGGCGGCGATCATCTGACCATCCTTTACTGATATGAGGGCGCCCCGGATATACTCGGAGTTGTAGGCCCCGTTGCAGAGTATAAACCCGATCACCGACGCGGTGAACGCAGAAAGGGTGATCCCGATCGAGGGGAGGCCGAAGTAGAGGATGAAGAGGAGGAGAAGCAGTGGCGTGCCCTTTATGAGGAGGACGAACGTCTTACAGGCTCTTGAGAGGATAGGGCCTCCATACTGTCTCCCTGTCGCGACGCCTATACCGAGCGCGAGGCCGAAAGGGGCGGAGAATACAATGAGCTGCAGGGTTATCACCAGCCCCTGCATAAGCGCCGGAAGGAGTATATCGAATATGAAGACAGCCTGGTCCATACCGATCTCTCAGTCTCCCCAGTAGCTGTCGAACTGACCGATGAAGTTCTTCATCCGGGTGAACCGCGGGTCATGCATGAGCCGGTCCGGCGTCCCCTGCTCGGCCACGACGCCGTTTTCCATGAAGAGGATCTCGGTCGCCACCGAGCGGGCAAACCCCATCTCGTGGGTGACGACGAGCATAGTCATACCCTGCTGCGCCAGCCTCTTCATGACCTCAAGCACCTCCCTGGTCAGCTCGGGATCGAGCGCGGATGTAGGTTCGTCGAAGAGGATGACATCCGGGTCCATGGCAAGCGCCCGGGCGATGGATACCCGCTGGGCCTGGCCCCCGGAGAGCTCGGCCGGGTAGTGGTCGGCCCAGTCCTCCAGCCCCACCTGCCGGAGTTCGGTGAGCGCTTTCTCGCATGCCTCCGCCTTGCTCATGCCCCTGACCCTGAGCAGCGCCAGTTCAACGTTCTTGAACGCGGTGAGGTGATCGAAGAGGTAGTAGTTCTGAAAGACCATGCCGATCTTCTGCCGGAAGTAGTTGATCCGGGCGCCTGAGTTTGTGACCTCTTCGCCGTCGAGCCAGACACTTCCGCGGTCGGGTATCGTCAGCTGGTTGATACATCTGAGGAGTGTGCTCTTTCCTGTACCCGAAGGGCCGATGAAGACCTTTGTCTCGCCTCTCCTGACCTCAAATGAGATTCCGCGCAGCACCTCCTTGTCCCCGAAGGATTTGTGTATATCCTCAACCCTCAGAACAATGTCGTTTCTATCCATCTTCTACACCGCCCCGGACCCGAAGCCAGGGATCTCGATTCTCCTCTCGAGCCCATGCAGGAGTTTGAGACCCCCGTAGTTTAAGATTATGAAGATTACTGCCGCCGCAAGGAAGATAGGCATCGTTACGTAGGTCTGTGAGACGATTCTCGATGTAACCGTGAGCAGTTCAGCGACCCCAATGGCGTAGCATACCGCGGAGTCGGTAAGCATGTTTGGGTACTCGTTCGACCACCCGGGAAGCGCGATGCGCATCGCCTGAGGGAGAATGACGGAACGGATGGCGGTACTCCTGCTCATCCCGAGTGATCGGGCCGCGATCATCTGCCCCTCGCTGATCGACTGGATAGCCCCCCGGAAGATCTGGGACTGGTATGCCGCCCCCCGGAGACCCAGCACGACTGCTCCGACGACAAACGCCGGGACATCGCCGAGCCCGAGCCCGGGGAATATGCCGAACCAGAAGAGGAAGAGCAGGACGAGGATAGGGAGGCCCCGGAAGAACCAGACATAGATCCCGATGACCCAGCGCACTGGGCGCGATCCGTAAACCTGCCCAAGCGCCATAGGTAGCCCGAGCAGGACGCCGATGCCGAGCGCGATCAGGACAAGACCGAGCGTGGCAGCAATGCCTGCGATGATGTATGGAGACCAATCGATGAGGATTGACAGAACGTCCATTTGGCTATCCCTGAATTATTGTGTGGCCTCCCTCTCAGCCAGGTAGAGGAGAGCCAGCCTCCTTACGAATTGTTTTGACGGAAAACAAAATAAACATTCCCTAATTCCTTTCACTCCGGGACGAGGTCATCAAACCGGGCATCTGAGGTATAATCGATTCTTTTTCCCGATCGTTCAGCCATTCCATGAGAACACCGCCTCCTCCACCCACACCAGCTTCACATAGGAGCGGATATCAGTGAGTTCTATCGTCGTCCCATATCCGGTTATGATGTCCCTCATCAAATCCCCGGGTGAAGGCTATTTTCCGGGGGCAATTGAATTAGGAACGCCCTCTCGTTCTTCCTTGCCACACTCACTGAGTTCATCCCATAATTCTTCAGATCGTGATCGCACATGCGAGTTAGATCAACCTGATAGCGTAACAGGAGTAATCATACCAGGAAACATGTCGTCGAGTTATGACTCTCCCTGGCTTGAAGGATCCAGAATGTTAGAGATCGCTTTGATATTCAATACAATGAGGATGTAATTCATTGAAACCACTACAATCGAATACACCAAAAGGGTAACGAGCACCGAAAATCCAAGAGTATGGCTGATATAGAATCCCAGTAAAGCTAAAACAACTCGACCAGTATCCCAGACGAGCTGCCAATGATTGTAACCGTAAATACTCAAAAATGAAGTTGGAGATACTGCAAACCCCGCTATAGCCGCCAGCGCCAGGGGCCAGCAGTACCACCCCGCCTCAACCCATGCCCCTCCAAAAATAAAAGGAACGACAAACGGGGCACATAACGCTGAAATACCGATCAAGGGAACCGCAATAACAAACAGGTGTTTGAGCGTCCTCACATAGAGAGATTGTAATCCTTGCGATCTTTTCCGGATCATCTCTGACGCTTCTCCGAGGTATGCCTGTCCCATCGAGCCAGAAATTAAGCTGCCTGGAAGCACCACCAGTATATTAGCAAGTGCATAAAATCCCACAACATCTGAACCGTAGAGTACAAGCAGCATAAGAGGAGGAAGCTCTAATGACATCCTGTTGACAATAGTGCTCGGGAAATCAAACACGGGAAACTTCTTGTATGTTTTTGCAACGCCCTTCATGCGGTTCAGGGATATTGCTTTAAAATAATCTCGATCCCTCCTCCACATCGCACGAGCGAACGTGCCAATCCCGGCGATCTGGGAGACAATATGTCCAAGAATCAACCCCAACGGCCCGAAAGAGAAGATACCAAGGAGGATCTTACATGCCGAACCCCAGGTACCCTGGTTGATCTTTGTGTAGGTGATCCTCCCATAGTCCTTCTGCCGGATGGCCCAGTAATTCAGCATGGTGTAGAGCCCCATCCCGAAGAAACCGATGAGAAGGAACCAGATATATTGTTCAATGACATCCAGATCGAAGACGTTGATCAGGAGATCTTTTCCAAACAGGAGAATGAGCGAAAATGCTGCTGTTGTGATACACAGGAGTATCAGGCTCAACCCAAAAAGGTTGATTGCATCCTCGTTCCTTTCAGGAAGCGCATACGCGAATTGATAACTAAAAATTGCGCCGATCCCAAAAATCGCCAGGATAGACGAGTACACTGCAAGAATCCCCATGTCTGCCGGCGTGTAGAGCCGGGTGATGATCGGCATCGCGACAATCCCGATCAGTTGAGCGACCGCGGTGCCGCTCCCGAGGATGAGCACACCCCTGTAGAGCGGATTATTAATTATAAACCTGGATAGTCGAGAAGTATACTCGTTCCTGTTCACGATCGCAGTCAGGTACAAGAAAAACCTGGCCCGCATCCCCTGCAGGAGGTTGCCGTCTGTCATTCATTCGGATTAGCCGGCACCTTGATGTGCCGGAAATCTTCTCTCCTGTAAGCCTGCTCCAGAAATGGGTCCAGTTCCATATTTTTCCTGGAATCTGATTAGGCTATGGATGAAAATACGTTCTCTGTGTACACACTCACTCAAATATGACCACCAGGTTCATTCCTATTTGACCATTCACTATACCCAACTTCCCAGGTACTATATAATGCTATTTGCCCTCTCGTCATTTAGAACAGGTTCTGTTCATATCCATTGCTTGAGTCCAGTGAGCGACTGTTCTCACAATTGAATTTGGTCTGCCTGTGGCCTCGTGGATAGGTAGTGACCCACTGAATGGCTGATATTACTCCTGCGGTATTATTCCACATTTTCTATTCTGTTAACTGTATAGTAAAGCCTACATAACGGGCTGGGACACAACCCCATGAACTCAGAAAGATAACCCGTATTTGAGGTTATTTTGCCCTGATATTTATAAATAACAGCCTCATTTTCCAATTGTGTCCCAGCCTGATAATCTTGTTTATGAGCGAACTGCATAATTCCTATTTGTTCAGACTCTA
>JAAZIF010000055.1 GCA_012510335.1 Methanomicrobiales archaeon
AGTACCGCAACATGCTTTATCCTCTCCTGGCCTCTCGCCCTCGCCGTTGACCACTCCTTCTTAAGAATCGCGGTGACGATGCGGCGGCGCTCCATCATACCGAGATCCTGGTTCCGCCGTGATTCCGTGATGATATCATGAAATGCGACACCGGAGAAGCCTGCCCGCTCCAGGAGACGCCGGAGGCTCTCATCGGTGTAGAGGCGCTCGGCATAGAACTGGTCAGCCATGACGCCCCTGTCGACATCGGTGATCACCTCCCTTGAGATCAGGCGCTGTCCATCGAGCGAGAGGGATCGCTCCCGGCAGACGAACATCGACGGATCGATCCACTCCCATGATCTGGGCTGGAAGTGTTCTCTCAGGTACTCGCCGTCGGCCACATCCAGGAGTATACGCCCCCAGGGCTTGAGGACGCGCCTGAGTTCCATGAGAATCCGCAGATCCTCCTCGACTGAATCAAAGTAGCCGAAACTGTTTCCAAGGACAAGGGCGGCATCGTAGGTGTCGGTGCGGTACGGCAGGCGACGTGCGTCCCCTTCCCGGAACCTGACAGAGAGCCCCTCCTTCTTTGCGGTCGACCGGGCCCGCTGGATCAGGTAGTGCGACCGATCGATGCCTTCGGCGCTGTAACCCCTGCGGACAAGTTCGAGGGTATGCCTCCCCTGGCCGCAGCAGAGGTCGAGGATCTTTTCGTCAGGCTGGAGGCGCAGGATCCGGATGATCAGGTCGATCTCGGTTCTTGTGATCTGCCGGTCGTCGACAACATCGCCGTCGGTCTTGAGGTAGAGGTGGTTGAAGATACCCTTCCACCAGTCGGATTTCACGTGCTCTTCAAGATCGGGAACCGGACCGAGCGTCCGTCTTTCCTTACGCTTCTCCTTTCGCCTGCTATCAGGTGGTTCTCCCGTGTGGATCTCGTCGATCATCTGAACCACTCACCACTGGTTCCGTCTCCGGGGTAGACCCGGAATTCTGCCGGAGTGCAAAAGAGATCGATTGATGTGTGCCATTGTTGGATGATCATTTGGTAGGATGGGGGCGATAAAAGCATTACGCCACAGTCCCCACCGCCGCGGCAAAAAAGCCGGTTTCCGAGATTTTCCTCCTCCTGAAAACCTCCACATCGCACCGGGGCAATGTAATCCCGCACCCTTCCTCCCGGTGTGGAGTCGGGCTGAAGTCTGCCCGGGATCTGCGAGACACACTTATATATGCATCGGAGTGATTGTGTACATGCAGATTATCTGCATGGTTGAAGTACATGGAAGAGAGATATTCGAGCAGGGGCTCCCGCTCGTACCAGAACCGCCCCCGCGAGTTTCACAAGGCAGTCTGTTCCGACTGCGGCAAAGCGTGCGAGGTTCCTTTCAAGCCTACGGAGGGCAGGCCAGTCTACTGCCGCGACTGCCTCCCGAAGCACAGGAAACCCCGGTATTGAGTTATTTGTGTGAATTCAGTTTTTCATCGTGAGTGAAATTTCAATGGATGAGAGATATTCAGGCCGGGGTCAGCGACCTTACCAGAATCGTCCCCGCGAGTTCCATAAGGCAGTCTGCTCCGACTGCGGCAAAGCGTGCGAAGTTCCTTTCAAGCCTACGGAGGGCAGACCTGTCTACTGCCGTGACTGCCTCCCGAAGCACAGAAAACCCCGATTCTAACTTTTTTGTACCTGGTATACCTCTCTGTGCCGCAACACCGGCTGTACATGCCACGTACCCTCCGGGACAGTGGTTTTGCGCCCTCACCCGGTTCACACGATCAGCCGCCTTTTCATAAGCTGGATAGCGAGAAGGAAGAAGAAAGCTGTCGCTACCGCTACCCAGGCGAGATTGAAGAGATTTGCCGGTGAGAAGGCCGGGAGAGTGATCGCCCGGTTGATGCTGACGACATGCGCGAGCGGGAGCGCGGCGAAAGCGAAGTACTGTATAGGTTCCGGGAGCAGGTCGAGAGGGAAGAATGTTCCAGAGAAGAGGAACATCGGGGTGATGAAGAGGAACGAAGGGTAGTTCAGCGCATCGATACTCGGTGTGATCGCCACAAAGCACATCCCTATGCCGGCAAAGAGCAGACCCGCGAGGTATGCAAAGGGGATGAGGAGCAGGGAAGATGGCATCGCCACGACACCAAAGAGGAGGAGAACCGGGAGCATCAGCGCCGCGTATATCATCCCGCGGGTGGCACCCCAGAGCATCTCCCCGGCGATCACCTCATCGATGCTGACCGGTGTTGCTATGATGGCGTCAAACGTCTTCTGGTAGTACATCCTGACAAACGACGAGTAGGTGCATTCGAAGAAAGATGAGTACATCACCGATATCGAGACGAGCGCCGGTGCGATGAAGACCGGGTAAGATATACTGTCGATCGCCTTGATATACGTCCCGAGACCGAACCCCAGCGCCAGGAGGTAGAGAACCGGTTCGATGAATGGCGGTATGAAGTTTACCCGGTAGGTTCTGAGGAAGGCGTCCCAGTTTCTGCGCCAGACGCTCCGAACCCTGCCGGTGATCTCGACCATCACTCACTCCCGCAGGCTCCGGCCGGTCAGCTGCAGGAAGACGTCCTCAAGGGTCGCCGGTCTGACCGTTACCGTTTCGTGTCGGCAGACCACAAGCAGTTCCCGCACCACATCATTGGGATGGTCCGTGAAGACCTGGAGCAGATCGCCGGCAGAATCGTATCTCACCTTGAGCCTGTCAAGGCAGGCGACCACCGTGGGCGCCCGCTCCACCTCGACGATGCTGCTCCCGGCATGCTCCCTGACGAGATCCGCCGGGCTACCCTCGACGAGAATCTTTCCCCGGTCCATGATCACCAGACGATCGCAGAGGCGTTCTGCTTCGTCCAGGTAGTGGGTGGTGAGGACGAGGGTGTTTCCAGTCGCCTGGAGGCTCCTGAGCCTCGCCCAGATCAGGTGCCGGGCCTGCGGGTCAAGCCCGATTGTAGGTTCATCGAGTATGAGGAGCTCCGGTGCGTTGATCAGGGCCCGGGCGATGATCAGCCGGCGCTTCATCCCTCCTGAGAGTTTGTCGACCAGGACGTCCCGTTTCTCCTCAAGCTGCATGAATACAAGGAGTTCTTCTGCCCGCCGTTCAGCTTCCGACCTTGGTATGCCAAAGTAGCGGGCATAGATCAGCAGGTTCCGGTAGGCCGAGAAATCAGGGTCAAGGTTGTTCTCCTGCGGCACCACGCCTAGGCGGCCTTTGATCTCCCGCTTGTGGGTATCCACGTCCATGCCAAAGGCTTCGAGGGTGCCGCCGGTCTTTGGGGAGACGCACTGGATCATCTTCATGACCGTCGTCTTCCCGGCCCCGTTCGGTCCGAGAAATCCGAAGATCTCCCCTTTCCTAACCCGGAAAGTGATGCGATCAACCGCAATGAGATCCGAAAACCGCTTCTCCAGGTCGCGAGCTACGATAACGTCGATGATCTCAACCTCCGTTATGGCTTAGAGGAATTCTGCGGATACAATTCTTTCGCCTGACAGCTGCGTGTCTCGTGGAGCAGGGACAGGAGGCCTTGCTCCGCTCATGCGCTATATTTGCCGGCGCAGAACGAACGCGTGGAGACTTCAAGAGGTATCCTCCTCCGATCTGCGCCGGCCTGGCTGCCCCGGATCCTGTAAGGTTCGCTCTGGCGGTCAGGGGTATGCCTATCGATTTCATTGCTGCAAAGCCGGGAGCCCTGATGGTTGCCTCCCCCGGCACCAGGCAATCACGGTCTGTCCTGAAGGCAGTATGATGATCACCTGGAGCGGAAACGGCCAGGGCGGGAAGCGTTTCCTCACCTCA
>JAAZIF010000056.1 GCA_012510335.1 Methanomicrobiales archaeon
GACGGCAAACTCCTCGAAGTTCGTGAGGATGCTCAGTTTCAGCCCGGCGTTCCAGGCATACCTGCGGAGCTGGAGCGCCGAATCAGTATCGTCCCTGATCGCCACTGACGGCTTCTTCGCCTCGACGATGAACTTCCTCGTACCGCCTATCCGGAACGAGTAGTCGAGGAAGTTCGTCTGCCCGCGTATCCTGATCGGGTCTTCATGGGCGACCTCCTTGTAGGCCTCGGAGAGCCCCTGCCGGTTATCGACGTCCCACTCAAGCGCCCTGAAGAAGGGATCGACGAACTCCCGGCGTAGCTGCGTCTCGTTGTACTGCCCCCGGTGGTATGCAGGGCGGTGATAATCGTAGCGTTCGACAAGTGACCGGATGGCGTTATGTAACTGTTTAACCATGGAAAAATCCCTGAATCAAGCAGGGTCAGGAGATTACCGCTGTAGGGCTCTCCATTTCCCTGCTTGAAACACTGTCTTTTGTTGTGACCCGGTATCGATATCTCATGCAGAGCGTCTGCGCAGGGCATATCCTGCAAGCGCTATTCCGGCAAGCGCTGCTGCCCATGGGAACGGGGCAGGCATGGCATCAGGCTTCGCGCTGCCGGAGGGGGCAGCGTCGTATACAAGGGTCAGTGCCGTGATACCATCGATCGCCTTCTCTGCGGGGACTGCCTCTCCGCGCAGAGCGAGGGGCCATATGCCACCGTCAATGCCGAAGGTGTGGTTGTCCGCCTGGTTTACCACGAGATAGTCTCTGCTTCTCATGATCTCGCTGGAAGTGAAGGATACCGTATCACCGCCTGCATTCTCCAGAATGACCGTGTAAGCATCATCCTTCGCAAGGGTCACATTGTATGCCTTATTGTCGACGAGATTCTCGTCATGCTGGCAATCGTCATCCACCCAGCCCACCAGCATATAGAGGGGCATACCTCTCCAGACATGCCCGTCGCAGTCTGTATAGGTAATAGCATGGCCATGTGCCCGCTCGCCGCAGGAAAGACCCTGTTCAAACTCCTTCTTTGAGATCGACGCGGTGAGGTACCCGGAGAGGTTCAGTGCCCAGTCCGCCTGTTTACGGGGGTAGATCTCCAGTTTCTCAACATTACGGACGGCAAGTCCTGCTGCGGACGGATATGAGGTTCCTGCACACCAGTAGTACCGCCAGTACCCCGGGTCGGTGCATTCCTTCATGTCCTGGTTGCCAAAAACATGGTCCGGGGAAAGGAAGAAGAGCGCGGGACCGCCGGTGTATTCAGGGACAAACCCCTCTTTTCTGGTCTCCCATGCGAGGATTGCCGTACCCTGTTTCTCCTTTGGCGCGTATACGTTCTCGTACATGAGCTCGACGACATACCCATCCGTCGAGGTCATCCGCAGTTCGTCTCCTTCCTGCATACCGCCCACGAGGTCACAGAGGTCGGATATGGCGGTGCCCATGGGAGCTTCCCGGACCTTCTCGAGGTTTTTGTCTTCCGCTGGGTTCCAGAGATCGGCGGTGTCGAAGGTCGGGCCCTGGAATGAGTAGGTGGTCACGCCGTCGCCATGGATGGGCAGGTGATCCCTCATCCACCTGCAGTCAACGGTGGTGGCGTTTTGCACGTTCCCGCCCTCTCCATCGTACCGGATGACCGTGACACTAACAGCATCTCCCGTCTCTCCCGTAATCGCAGCACCGCTGAGGGTTATGTCCATTATGTTCCCTATACCCATGCCGGGGGGTACGTCCTCACCGACAAGGACGAGGGGAGCGATCTTGATATCCCCGTCCTGTTTCGGCAGGGGCCCGCCGTTCACCGAGTCAGCGACACAGAACCCGGTGTCGGTCAGGTCTGATGGGGAGAATATGCGGTCGTGCCAGTCTGTTGCCCGGATTATGATACTGTAACCCTCAGCGGCGCGGGTGGCATTGAAGGTCGCAGGATCCGCGTCGTCCACAATGCCGATGAGAAGTTTGAGGGGAACGCCGGCATATATACTGCCATCAGGCGCGGTATACGTGATGCCGTCTCTCGCTTCGATCACCCGGAACGCATCCGCGGAGATCCTCTCTTCCCCGGCACCGCTGAGGGTAAGCGTCCATGAAGCTGCCGTGCTGCCGGCGGTGTTCTCTGCTGTCACGATCCCGGTTGCACCGGAGAGAAGAAGGAGTGCTACCATGAGGCAGATGAAGGGCGCCCGTTCCTGCTGGTATCCTGATTTTGGTGTCATATTACTCACTATAGCATACACAAGGCCCTCATAAAAAATTGCCTGTGGAACGTCGAATAACCTGTATATGCAGATTTTCTGCACCCCTGTCATGATATATATCATGACAGGGAGATCCGTATCGTGGATGCGATGACCCCCCGGATCTCACAGGTGTGGGGTCCGCATCGCGTCTCTTTCTATATCTCGACCTGTCATTCTATGATAAGATGACAGGACGGTGTCGTGGGTGAGTCTTGTTGAAGAGATTATTTCTGCTATAACCTAAGTTTGCCACTTCACTCAAATTTCTCAGATTGTGGTGCTGGTATGAAAAAGATCCTTTTTCATACCAGTATAGCGACCTCAAACTATATCATGCCGTGCTCTGATATCTACTCAAAGTCAAAAGTTGCTTATGTCAGAAGATCTTGTTGCCATCGTGGAAGAATCGGAGAGCTTAAACGGTACGATAATATCCAAGGTACGCCTTGAGCTCCTGTGGTCACTTTCGGAATTGGGCGAAGATGGTGCAACCGCAAGGCAACTTAGGGCTGCTTTGAACTTAAGTGATGGTGTATTGTACTCCAACTTGAAGAAACTTGAAGACATAGGATATCTCCGTTCAGAGAAAGTATCCTTAGAAGGAAAAGAACTGAAATTGTATGCTATCACCTCTGAAGGGCTTAATGAGTGGAAGCGTGTTAAGAATTGGCTCTGCAAAATACTTGGATGTGGAGGTGATGCTTGTGGGAGATAGAGGGAAGGTCATTGCATGTTTCCATGAGGCGGGTTTTCAAATGGATAAAGATCAATTTGAACACCGTTTGATAGCTCAAAAGATGGTCTACCTGTTAAAACTCAAAGGTGTCAAATTTGCGTATCCGTATAATCTTTATGTACGAGGGCCATATTCGCCACTGCTTGCAGGCGAATATTATTACCATGCAGATGAATTTGCACAATTAAAGACCGATGTTGACGATCTAACTTCAACAGAGGTTGAATTTGTTGAGGAACTAACCTGTCTCTTTGATAAGAGTCCATCGTTGCTTGAGGTTGGGGCAACGTATGCCTACCTCGCATTCAGCGCCCGGTATCCGCCAATGTATGCCTATCGGCTTGTAAAGCGGATGAAATCGTTTTATCCGAATGAAACAATCGTTAAAGGAGTGAATAGGGCAAAGCAGTATTTGTTTGTTCCCTCCGAAGTAGAACTGCGAGATCTAGAACCGGAACTTAGAGCTTGGCAACAGGCTAGCATTGCCTCAATGAGGCATTGAAATGGGGAGGCGACGGGGTGAGATTTGGTATGTGGATCTTACCGATTCAAAAGGACATGAGCAGCGGGGCAGACGACCCGCAATTGTGCTCGCCGTCTCACACGCAGGGATCACAACCGTAGTTCCACTAACCTCTCAGTCCAATGCTTTAAGCTTTCCTCACACACATGAGATTCAGATGTGTTCTGAAAACGGACTCGCTTCTGATAGCGTGGCACTTGTATTCCAAATAGTGTCTCTTGCGAGAGAGCGCTTTATCAATAGTCCTATTGGTGCATGTTCCGACGAGGATATGGATGCAATATGCATAATCCTAAAGGACATGCTATCAATCCCATAAGTTAACCCATATCTGCCTGTCGTGCTATATCAAAGCGACAACACAGACATTGTTCACCCATTGTCACTTCGACCATTGCCCAATGTCACTGCCAGAGCCTATTTTAAGGAAGGTTGAGGGAGCATGTGGTGCCCTGTTCAATATATTAGCAAACTGCTGACATGCGATAAGTCGCTCGAAAATAGGATTGAAATACAGGGGGAGGGCAAACTCACGACACGTGTCTTATGAATACCCTGTATGGGACAAAAGAGGAATGCGAGGGGTGAGATTCGAACTCACGAACTCCTACGAGAATAGGCCCTCAACCTATCGCCTTTGACCGGGCTTGGCAACCCTCGCCTGCCTCTATGTACAACGTCCCCACATGATAAAATATATTGCTCCCCGGCACACCGGGGGGCTTCGGTGTATATTTATGAACCCGGCACCAATGTACCCCCATGTGGGCCGAGATCTCACGCGAGTTCGCTGATTCACCCTCACAGGCACGGGTGTTGCGTTTCCTGCTGGAGAACGGGTTTGGCATCAACGAAGAGGGGCGCATCGTCTGCAACGACGTCGAGATCCCGGCAACGCACATAGGCAGGGCGACCGAGACCGACCGCCGGGTTGTGGACGCCACGGCCCGCCGTGTCCTAAAAAACCCCGGGCTGCGGGAGATCTTCATCCGGATGCGCGCAGCCCCCGACCTCTCCCGGGTCGCAGAGGCCCTCGGCCTCTCGGTCATAACACTCCTCCCGAAAGACGCCCAGGAGAAGGGGATAGTCGGCGCCGCTGTCAAGGTTCTCGTCGATCACGACCTCTCCATCCGCCAGATATTCGTCACCGACCCCTACCTCGCAGAAGAGCCGAGGCTGGTTATGATCGTCGATGAGGAAAAAGTTCCGGCATCGGTCTACAAAGACCTGCGTGCCCTCCCCCAGGTGCGGCAGCTGATCATCTGAAGGCCTCCACCTCAAGCGCGAGTCGGTAGATCCGCTTCCGGTTCCGTCGCGGGAGGATGATTGAATGTGCCAGTCGCTCCTCCAGGGTGATGACGCGGGTTCCCTTCACCAGGTTATCGGCGTGGGCGACTATCTTCTCCTCGATCGTCCGGGGCATGCAGTCACGCGGCGCAAGGCCGAGGAGCGAACACTCATCGGCCGTCAGCCCGGCCCCTATATGCCGCTCAACGATCGCAACAACCGCATCATCGAGGCCGAACGAACGGCATATCTCGCCGCCCACCTCCGCATGGCGAAGGTCATGCGTCACCCCCCGGCCGATATCGTGGAGGAGAGCGCCGGCCTCAACCAGGTCGCGGTCGACGATCGGATCGGAGGCGTAGTTGAGCGCGAGATCACGAACAACCCTGCAGTGAGCTATGACACTCCCGGAACACCCCGCGCGCTCAAGGAGGGCGATGCAGTCCTGCTCACGCACCCCCGAGGCACCCCTTGATCCTCTCGACCCTCCTCCGGAGGGCGGCAGCAATGAGTTCGTTATCGAAATGCTCAAGCATCTCCTCACAGTTCGGGCACTCGAAGTTCCACTCCGCCGCATCCACAAACGTATATACGACGCTGCAGTTCTTGCAGATGTAAAAATCGTTCTTCTCCTCGTAGGCAAGCCGGGCGTCGAGGTGTTCAAGCGCATCCCTGATCTCCCTCTCGATCACACCGTAGAGGCGGTCCATGCGGAGATGCCAGAGATATGTGAGCCACCCGGTCTCGCTATTCTTCAGCCGTCGGTACTCGGCGAGCCGCTTCTCGTAGAGCGTATACAGCGTGTGGCGGACGGTATTTAAGTTAATCTCGGTAATCTCGGCGAGCTCCTCGTCGCTCTTCTCCTCCCCTTCAGGGAATCGCCTGAGGAGCTCGATTCCTTCCTCCCCGACCATGCGCAGCAGATAAGCCCTGATCGCATGGTTGGCTAACAGTTCAGTGACAGATACCATCGCTAAAGTTCTCCCCCATGATTAATAGATCCCACCAGCGTACTCTGGCTCTCAATCCTTAATGCCCTTTCCCATCAGTTGACGGATCCCGGAGGCAGGAGGCGCCGGACGGCCCCGATGCTCTGCTCCAGATCCATACAGGCTGCCGCCACGGTCTCCCCGCACCCGTAGACGCTCACGACGGCATTCCCCTCCTCAAACCCGGTGCCGGGCCATGGTATATCGGCAACCCGGGGCGCAAGCGGGGCAAGATCCACAGAGAGATGCATATCCCTCTCGGCAAAGAGGATCCGCCTGACAGCGACCCTCCGGGCCGCCGGCCTCTCCGCCGGTATAATTCCCCGGCAGGCATCCATATGCATGGCAAAGACGCTCTCCCCGATCGCCATCTCCACCGTATCCAGGGTGGCCTGGAACCTCGGGTTGATCTCGATCGCCCAGGGTCTATTCCCCGCCATGAAGTCAACCCCGACCGAGCCCACACACCCGCTCGCCGCGCATATCCGCTCCGCACACGATATCATCTCCCCGGCAAGCGGGTGCGCGAACGGGGTGAGCGAGCCTGCAAACCCGTGTGCCCTCTCCCCCTCCCCCCGCAGGATCTGCCGGTTGACCGCTATCGCCAGCGCACGGTGACCATCCGCAATGCAGGAGACGCTCGATGGAATCCCCTCGACGAGCTCCTGGGCGATGTAGGGCACGTCCGGCCAGGTATCCTCCCAGCGGCGGAGCTCTTCCTCCTCCTTTGCGATCACATTCCGCCACCCCCCCGATCCCCGGCGCGGTTTGACCATCATCGGATAACCATCGGCGAGCGGCGGGACCGGCAGATCCAGATCCTCGAAGAACCGCTGTATCTCCAGTTTATCGAGGAACCGCTCAACCTTCGCTGGCGGTGTCCCGTAGAGCGGGATCGTGGCCCCGATAGCCTCGGCACCTGATGTGACGACCAAAACATCCACCGGGTGGCGGGCGGCAAGCCCGGCGATCTTCTCCGGTAGATCGGCGATCTCATCAAACGAGACACAGTCCTCCGTACACCAGGCGAGATCCTGGTCACAGAAATGGTCGATGGCGTAGACCGCGTATCCGGCCCGGTGGGCTGACTGTGCCACGTGCCGCGTGGCAAACCCTGCAACCAGCACCCGGCCCCTCACCGTTCCACCGTCCTCTTGCCTGCGCCTGCAGGCTCGATCCGGATCCCCGCATCCGGATACTCCCTGTTGAGTTCGCTCCCCAGAAAGAGATGGTCGAGGAAGAGAGCGAGGCTTGAGATCTCGGAGTGGGGCTGGGTTGTCACGGAGACGTTGTAGTCGGCAAGACCATAGATGTCGCCCGGCACCTTCCCGGCCCCCACAACCACGAGCACCTGATCCACATCCCTTATATCATCGATGATATCGGTCATCCGGAGCCCGTACATAGTGAGATGGACGACCCTGCCGCCGCCGGCCTTCCAGTCCCTGATACACTGCCGCCATTTCACACCATCCTCCACAAAAAAGTCTCCCCCCCACCGGGAGACCACATCCCTTATGCTCCTGACCACACCGGGGTCATCCGCAGCGAGGTACATGCCCCGTGCCCCGAGCGCCCGCGCCGCAAGCCCGACATGGGTTGTCACCCGCTGATCGCGCTCCGGCCGGTGGCCTACCCGGAGCACCACCACGGCAGGCATCCCCTCACTCCTCTCTCCTTCTCGCCTTTATTATACCGTTCTCGATTATAAACGGCAGATCACTGGTATACCGGCACTGGCACTCGATCAGGGACTCCTGGACAGACATGAGCCGCACCGTCTTCCCGGACCGCCGGATCAGGAGGTAGCGCTCAAGGCGTTCAAGAGATACCGTGACCTCACCGGGCTCAAGGCCAGTGGCTGCCGCCAGGTCTCCGGTCGTGACACCGCCGTTCTCGGGAATACAGTGATACACGACCCAGTCCAGATCTTCCTCACGCACATCTATTCTTTCTTCCGGGAAAACCGATATAGTTATTCATGTGCCGGCCGCAGATCGTTCCGGCTCTGTGCGCCGCCGGATGGGATAGAGGTATGGTAAATTATATCGAACTGGCAGGGCTCGCCGACAAACTCTTTGAGATCAGCGACGACGACGATGAACGGCTGGCTGAGGTGCTGGATACGCTTGACGGAGAGATCAGGGAGACGCTCCTCGCCTCCGATTTCCTCAACGCTTACCAGGTCTTCTACTACCATTTCCGGGAGACGCCGGACGAACTTGCGAAAGAGAGGTTGCAGCTCCGCGCGGCATCGGATCTCGCCCGAGGGATCGTCATAGACGAGATCGATATCTACGAGGTTGTATTCAGCATAAAGGACAGAGACCCGGTCCTCCTGTTCACCGACGGGGAGACGGTGCATGAGGAGTTCCGCGGGCGGGCGGCATACAGGGATATGGCCGGGAGCCTGGAGGAGTGGTTCTAGGCTGCTTTCGCCTTAATCCGGGGGTCTGGTGCAGATCACCGCTTCCTGTGCTTGACGTGAATTGGGCCTGCCGGAATTCCGCGTGGCGTATACGATCGCTCCGCTACCTGTGGCGGGGGCTGGCCCTGCCCCTATCCTGGATGGGCGGTCTCCCGGCCGTGATCAGCCTCTCATCCACCCTCGCCCGCACAACCGGGGGCAGGTCGCCCCACCGGATCACCACCTCATCTATGAGGGCGAACACACCCCGGACCTTCGTGCCGGGGAGGAGATCGAGGACGGATGTATCGTCCCTCGCGATCTGGTTGCAGATCGCCGTCGCCCAGGCATCCGCGGCGGCGACGTCGTGGGAGAAGACCGTCACGGCGTCAGCGGTGCCGAAACTGATGGCCGGCCCCACCGTCGCAGAGGACGTGCAGATACCGAGGATCGCCTCCTCAGGCGGGAGCAGGAACGCTGTACGCCCGCTTAAAGGAGATCCCCCCGCAAATATGCCAACCCTGACCTCGCGGTCGCTCACGAGAGCGATATCCCCCCCGTTGTCGATGAGGCCGAACGACGCGCCGGCCTCGACCATCGCCTCCACCCCCGCCCAGGCGATGGCGCCCGCCACCGCCGCCATGGGTCCGACCCCGGCCTCTTCAGCGGCCCGGGCCATGCGGCCGGGGGTTCTGCCCGGGGTCTCCTGCGTATACGGCTCAAGCGTCGCAAAAAAATAGGGATCCGCGACGATCTGCCGCTCGACCTCCTGCCGGGCGGCCATCATGCCGGATCTTGCCGCCTCGATATGCCGCTGCTCATCGGCGAGGATCGTCGCGATCGTCTGCCGGAACTCGAAGTGTTCCCGGATCATCCCTGCAGCGAGAGGGCCGAGTGGGGGCACGCACTGACGCACTTGCCGCAGAGGACGCACCGCGCGGCGTCCATACGGAGGCGCCACTCCTCGTCGAACGAGAAGACCTCCTGGGGGCAGATGCTTATACAGGATCCGCAGTCGACGCACTCTTCCTCGTCGAGGGCGATGGCGTTCTCCATGACCCGGACCGCGACACCCATCCCCTCAAGGCACCGCTGAACGAGATCCGCATCGCTATCGGGGATATCGATCAGCACCTCACCGGCCATCGAGTCTATATTCGCCTTCTCGACGTTGACGAGGACGCCGGTCTCCTTCACCACCCGGGCGATCACCGGTTCCCTCCCGGGGTCATTCTGCCCTCTCCGGGAGAACGTCAGCAGGAATTTCATCGCCACCACCTCTCGCCGAAGAGTTTACCGAGATCGATCGCCGAGAGGATCCCGACCACCCGGTTATCCGCATCCACCACGGGGAGAGCGCTTATGTTGTTTCTCTCCAGTTTCCGGGCGGCGATGTCCACCGGCTCGTCAGGGGTCGTCTTGATCACCTGCCTGGTCATGATATCCCTCACATGCCGCAGCCTCCCATCGGTAACCACCGCCTTTGAGACGTCGTATGTGGTTATGATCCCGACAAGCGTGCCGTTGCCGCCCAGGACCGGGAGGTGGTTCGTCTCATCCCTGAGGAGCTGCTTTGCCGCCACCCTTATCTCCTCATCCTCGGTGATGCTGAAGACCTGCCGGTTCATGATGTCCCGGACGCGGGGGGTGACCGCCGTCTCCCGCATGGGCTTTGCACGCTTCGCCGGGTCGATCCGGCGTGTCGGGAGCGTAAGTTCTATCTTACCCTGCTCGACCCAGCCTTTGAGCTCCCGCGCCACCATCCGCGCCCGCCGGAAGCTGGAGAGCGATGACGTCCTGACGATCTCCCCGTCGAGCTCGATCTTACCGCTCCTTAAATCGGCATAGCTGACCGTTGCCACAGACGGCCGGTCCCGTCGGGGGGTGCCGTAATCGATTATATCGGTCAGGATATCCTCGTCCCGCACCGCGGTGCTCCGGACGATGCCGGTATCGAGCACCGGTATAGGGACGCCGACGCCGACATACATCGTCACGCCGTAGCCGTTCATCGCCGCAGCCCGAAGGAACTCCTGCC
>JAAZIF010000329.1 GCA_012510335.1 Methanomicrobiales archaeon
ACGAAGCGTGGCGGCATCATAGATGCCTGCAAGGTAGAGCTTTCGCACGGTCGCCTCCCCTACACCGGGGATAGCCAGGAGTTCCTTTCGTCCGCGTTCGAGCGCTGTTTTGGTGATCTTTTCCGGGGTCGGGCGGCCGAGGTGGCTGCAGACCAGATCCACATGCTTATGTACGGTCTCTGGATTAATGCCGGTTTTGATTGAGAGGTAGGGGATTGGGAGGTGGCAGAAGTCATCGGGGCCTGCGACACCGCCGGCGAGGTACTTCTTCAGGCTTACCGCAGGGATCCCGGCCTCCCGGAGGGCGCGCTCATTACAGAGCGCGCGGGCGGCATCCAGGAGTTCCGTCGCGCCGGCATCGCCTATGCCGGCCTTCTTCAGGGCGGCAGGGGCGGCCTGCGAGAGTGTGCGGATATCCCCGATTCCCTGTTCGACGAGGCTTCTCGTGATCTTCGCGTGGCTCCGCCCCCTCCTCGGGGGGATTATCTTCCTGATGAACTTCTTGAGTTCCGAGCGGCGGCGGAGAACCTCGAGCACATCCGCGGCCTCCCCGATGAGAGGGGCGGCCTCCCTGATGCCGAGGATCTCCTCGAGCTCTGCGGGCTGCATACTCGCGATCTCAGAGACCGTGTAGATGTGGTGCGCGTGCAGGCGTTGCATGAGGTCATCGGTCATCGAGGGCATCATCCGGAGTACCTCGACGTTTGAGGCGATATGGCTGCAGAGCGGGCAGCCTATCACCCAGGGTCGGGCGCCTTTCCGGATAAGGCTGACGTGGGAGAGTCTGTGCTTCTCGCAGGTCTCGTCCAGCCGGATCGCCCGGCCCCATACACTCCCGGGCAGGCTGATGTTGAACCGGCACTCCGGGTAGCCGGTGCATCCGATGAACTGGGAGACACCGATATGCCGGATCCGGAGATCGTGACCGCAGACAGGACAGGGGCCGACGGTATGCTCCTCGGCGGTCTGCTCCATTATCTCCTCACCGATCTCCTCCTCGTGCGCCTCGAGGTTGTCAAAGACCCGGTGGAGCATCTCGCGGGACTCGGTGACGACGTCTTCGCGGGAGCGTTCGCGCTGCTTGATTAGCTGCATATGCTCTTCAAGCGTCCGGGTCATCTCGGGATCCGTTATCGTCGACGCATGGTTGTCGAGCGCATCGGTGACCGCCCTTCCGACGAGCGTCGGGCGGAGCGGGTTTCCTTCGACGTAGCGGCGCGATATGAGTTTGCCGATCACCTCGTGCCGGGTGCTCTTCGTCCCGAGGCCGAGCTCCTCCATCACCTGGATGAGCCGGCTCTGGGAGTAGCGTGGCGGCGGTTGTGTCTGCTTCTCCTCGAGGTTCACGTCTCTGATGGGCAAATGTTCACCCGTGGTGAAGGCCGGGAGGATCTTCTCCTTCGCCTCCGAGTAGGGGTAGACCTTCCGCCACCCGGCGGAGAGCAGCCGGCTGCCCGTGGCGGCGTAGGGCTCGCCGGATGCATCGAAGGTACATCGGATGGTCGCCCACGTCGCATCGGGGGAGAGGGTCGCGAGGAACCGGCGGACGACGAGCTCGTAGACCTTCCAGCGGTCCTGCCCGAGGGCCTCACGGGTTGCCGCGCCCGTGGGGTGGATCGGGGGATGGTCGGTGCTCTCCTTCTTCCCCCGGGTCGGGACCGGCCGGCGGTTTTTCTGCACCCAGGCGACATCTGCATCGAACACCCCGCCCCTGAGCGTGTTGAGGATTGCATCAAGGCTCAGGGACTTCGGGTAGACGGTGTTATCGGTCCTCGGGTAGGATATGTACCCGTTCATGTAGAGGTCTTCGGCGATCCGCATCGCGTTTGCCGCTGAGAGACCGAGGCGGCTCGCTGCGACGATGAAGGTCGTTGTATCAAACGGGGTGGGAGCGCGGTCGTTCT
>JAAZIF010000330.1 GCA_012510335.1 Methanomicrobiales archaeon
GCCGCGTTCGTCCGCGAGCACGCGGATATACTCGCCCGGTACCACATCCATACCATGGCCGACCTCAACCGGATCGAGCAGGAGTGCTGGCGGTTGCACGACGAGGCGTGCAGCAGGGGCGCCTGCGGGACTGCCGGCGAACTTGTGGAGCTCGAGTACCTCATCGGCCGGGCAAAGGAGATGAAGGCGAAGAGGATGGAAGGAGAGAAGGGACCGGTTTGACCTGGATGGTGCCGGGCCCGGCAGCCGCGCTCCTCAAGATGGCTGAAGATGTGGTCGAGCCTCTGACCGGCCGGGTCGTTGCGAGCGCATCGGTGAGCATCACGGACCAGGCGACCGGTGCCGGCGAATCCCCACCCGGCAACCTCGTCACCGACGGCCAGCGATGCAGGCTGGCGTCGCCTTCATCATCACACCGGCTCGCCCCGGGTGGACATACCGCAGGACAACGTCACCTGGAGCGACCTCTACGCGGTGCAGCCGCTCGCCTCGACCATCCTCTCGATGACCCTCACGGGGGAGCAGATCCGGAATGTGCTCGAACAGAAGCGGCAGACCACGTTGCCGCCCCATAACCTCGCTGTCCCGGGGCTCTCCTACACGTTCGATGACGGAAGGCCCGCGGGCGAAGAGATCACCGGATCCGGGTATGCCGGCATGGAGCCCCACAGGTGCCGCAGGAGAACCCCGGGATAGAGGTTACTCCCCTGCCTCCTCCTGCATCTTCCGGAGGAGGTCGACCACCTCTCGTCCCTTTGCCCGCCCCTCTGTGAGCGCGGCGGGGTGCCCTCTTATCCCGCCGTAATGATCCAGGTCGTTTGCTATTACGTTATCCCAGTACTCAAACCCGGTGATATTGAAGAAGGCGGTGATAGCGGGAAACGCCGCGTCAAAGACGTTCTCCCACCCGAGGCCGGCGGTCGATACGAAGATCCCCTTATGGTGCCGGGTGTGTTCGTTGGTGAAGTAGAGGGTTTTCAGGATGAACTTGCGCGCCCAGATGTACTGGGTGCGGTCGATCAGACCTTTCAGTTCGGCCGTGATCCCCATCGAGTAGATGGGGGACGCGACGACGAGGATGTCGGCCGCGGCGATCGTGTCATATATAGGGGTGAGGTCGTCGTGTATGATGCAGTCCCCGGTCCGGTGGCAGACGTTGCACCCCCGGCAGGAGGCGTAATCGAGCGACCCGAGGACGATCTTCTCGACTTCTGCGCTGGCCTCGTGAGCCCCGTCGAGGACGGCATCGAGCAGGGTCTCGGTGTTCCCGTGCCGCCGGGGGCTCCCCGATATGCCGAGGACTTTTATGGATCCGGTCATGTAACCCCGACCTCCCGCAGGTGTGCTATGACCTCGCCCGCGAGGGTCTCTGCATCCTGCAGGGCGGTGGGGTGGCGGTCGATCGCGCCCTTCTCATCGACGCCGTTCACCATCAGGTACCTGACATCCCTGTCCCGGACGTCGATGACGTTGAAGAAGCACTTCACCGACGGGATCGCCGCATCAAAGACGTTCTCCCAGGTCTGCCCGGCGGTCGATATGAAGATCCCGACCCGCTTTCCCTTCCGCTCCGGCGGGACGACCGGGAGGCGGAGGGTGTACTTCCGGGTACAGAAGACCTGCGAGCGGTCGACCAGCACCTTCGCCTGTGCGGTGAGCCCCATGCAGTATATGGGGGATGCGAGTATGATGCAGTCGGCTTCTATGATCCGGTCGTGGATGTAGTCCATGTAGTCCCGCTGGATGCACCGGTTGAGTTTTGCGCAGGCGTTGCAACCCCGGCAGGGTTTGATATCCGCTTCCGGGACGACGATCTTCTCGACCGCTGCCCCCTCCCCCTTCATCACATCGAGCACTTGATCGAGCAGGGTCTCGGAGTTGCCGTGGCGGCGGGGCGAGGCCGCAAACGCAAGGACGTCAATGGTCATATATGATGTGTTATCCCGGCGAAGGCAAAAACGTGCCGGGGCTCCCCTCTCACTCCTGCGCAAGCCAGAGCGCGAGCGTGTAGCAGGGGATGAGTATGTATCCCCGGCCGGATCATGCCGGTGGAACCCAATCCCCCGTCGAAGAAGGTCATCACCCACATTAGCGTGGGTTTTGACGCTGGCCTGCCCACCTGATCGGGGACGGTTATACCGCGCTTTGCCAGCCCCTCCCTCGATTGATGCTCACCCGGCGAGTAGATGGCCCGCATCAGAAGAATCAGCATAGACTGCGCCCCGACGCGGCCTGCTATCTCCAGGAAAACCCCTATGATGCGAGCAGCATCATGCTTCACCAATGAAAATATCTGATCCCATTTTCATGGAAAATATTGGGATCGCAGAACCCGAGTCCTTCGGGAACGGGAATCCGCGCCCTGAGGAAAAAAGAATGGGTTTACCTGATGGATGGTCAGAGTTCCTTGAAGCAGAGGTACCAGTCTTTGCACTCGTAGCCTTCCTTCATCCTCTTCTCTATCGCTTCCGGGGTCTGTGGCGCCGGTACGATGACCTTGTCACCCGGTTCCCAGTTCGCCGGCGTTGCTATTTTATGCTTGTCCGAGGTCTGGAGGGCCTTTGTGAGCCTGAGGATCTCGGGCATCGAGCGGCCGTTGGACATCGGGTAGTAGAGCATGGCACGCATGATCCCCCTGTCATCGATGAAGAATACCGTCCGGATGGTCGATGTGTTGCTCTGGCCGGGGTGGATCATACCGTAGCTCCGGGCGACCTTCATGTCGAGGTCTGCGATGATCGGGAAGTGGATATCGACGCCCATCTTCTCCTTGACGTTCCTGACCCAGGCGAGGTGGGAGTGGACGCTGTCGATGGAGAGCCCGACGAGCTGGGTGTTCAGCTTCGCGAGTTCGCCGGAGATCTCGACGAACGCTATGAACTCGGTGGTGCAGACCGGCGTGAAGTCGGCCGGGTGTGAGAAGAGGATGACCCACTTCCCTTTGAGGTCCGAGAGTTTCATGGGTCCGTGGGTGGTCAGTGCGTCAAACTGGGGTGCTGCTTCGCCGATAACCGGCATCTTAAATACTTCTTGCTCCATCTCATTCATCTCCTGGGGTCAGTTACCTAATTCTTCTTCAAGGACGGTCTTGCCGTGGACGTAGGCCGGCATCCCCGCAAGCAGGAACGCGACCCGGAGCCCCTCCTCGATCTCTTCTTTCTTCACGCCGAGATTCCCGGCGCCCGCCATCTGCGCCCTGACGGCGTGGTCGTCCCGGAGCGCGGCGGCGATCGCTATAGCGATGATCTTCTTTGTCTGCTTCGATAGGGCTCCGTCATCCCAGATCATCTGGTCAAGCCCCATCACCTTGCTGTAGAGGTCGGGATCGGTCTTCTCGAGCCCCTTGAAGATCTCGGGCACCTTCCCGATCTTCTCCTCAAGGCGCTTCTGTTCTTTTGCCATGTTTATCACTCCTCAAGTATCATAGGTTCGCCGCAACAGATCAGTTCGCCGCCGCCGACCTCCAGTACTTTGACCAGGTTTCCGCAGATCTCGCAGAGGTAGATCTCCCCTTCAGCTGATACATTCACCATACATCTCGCCTCGCACTATTTGTCCCTGGGTTTCCTCTCAGGGGGATGCATGACATCCTCCGGCGTCTTGATGTCCGGCCTGATGTGGGTCATCGGAAGGCAGTTGTACATCTCGCAGGCACAGGTCGGGCATTTGACGAGATCCTCGTCGGTGCTGTCGATCCGGAGCTCCCTTCCGCAGTCGATGCAGATGTACCGTCCTGGCCCCGGTTTCTCTCCTGCTTTTGCAGTCTCTCTGGTTTCTGGTTCGGCCACAGGCATTCACCAGAGCGATCATATCATTTCAAGGTATTTAGCAGTATCCTCCCTGATGGGGGCGGCGCGGGTTCGCGGGTTCTGGAACGCCGCATCTTATTAATAGGGTTGCATGCAACCCTGCATCATGAGAAAGAAGATTATAGCGCTCCTCGGAAGCCCGCTTATCGAGGGAAACACCGCCCGCCTCCTGGATGAGGCTATAAGGGGTGCTGAGGATGCGGGCTGCGAGGTCGAGAAGATCGTGGCCGCGCATATCGACTTTGCGCCCTGTATGGAGATATTTTACTGTATGGAGAACGAAACCTGCCAGATTCAGGATGAGATGATCGGGATATATGATAAGTTCCGGGAGATGGATAGCCTGATTGTCGCAACCCCTGTGATGACGATGGGCATCCCGGGGAAACTGAAGTCGTTCATGGACCGGTTTCAGGTCTTCTACATGGCCAAGTATTACCGGGGGAAGTCGCTCATCTCCCTGGAGCGGCGGAAGGAGCGGAGGATGCTTTTTATATCGATCGCAGGGATGGACCTCCCGACAGTCTTTGAGGGGGCGAAAGTGACCGCCCGGGCGTTCGGGGAGATCATCGACTGCCCCTACTGGGATGAGGTTCTCAGGAACGATATGGATAACATCAAGGATATCAGGACGCGACCCGAGGTGATGGAGGCCTGCTACCGGAAGGGCCACGAGCTCGGGAGCCTCCTGATGCAGCAGGCCGCCGGTGTTTGAGAGTCTCAACCGGTCTTTGCGTTAGGCGATGGTGTGAAGGGTGTATGAGTCGCGCGATCTCATCCCGGAGGCAGTCTCAACCGGTCTTTGCGTTAGGCGATGGTGTTTCAGGTGCGGTTGTTCCGCTGCGGTGTGACGTGGGGCCCGATATGGACAACGACCTCAACGAGGTCCGGGGCTGCTTCTTTTAGCCTTCGCTCCACCTCTTCGGCGATCGCGTGGGCCCGGGAGACGGGGAGCGCCGGATCGACCGTGACGTGAATGTCAGCGAAGATCTCGCCGGGTTTGCCCCGGCACCGGAAGTTATGGTACCCGGCGACCCCGGGTGTATCCATCACCACCGCCCTGACGAGCATAGGATCGCAGGGTAGGTTCATCGCATCGATGAGGATCTCTGCGGCCTCGTAGAGGATCCCGATCCCGATCTTTGCGATGAGGAGACCGATCGCGAGAGCGATGATCGGGTCGGCCTCGGGGTAGCCGAGCCTGGCCGCGAGGAAGCCCCCGAGGACAGCCAGGGATACGTAGACGTCGCTCCTGGTATGGAGGGAGTCGGCGATGAGGATCTGGCTCTGGTACTCCTCGCCCTTCCGCCTCTCGTACGTGGAGACGATTATGTTTGTTATGACCGTCCCGATCATGACCCCGACGGTGACCGTGGTGATCGAGGGGGTGGCGGGAGTGATGAGCCGCCGGATACCTTCGAGGAGGATGCCGCCGGCGGTCAGGAGGAGCATCGATCCGATTATGAGGGTTCCGAGCGTCTCGATCTTGCCGTGGCCGTAGGGGTGCCCCTGGTCTGGGGGCTTTCGCGCGAGGTGGATTGCGATGATCCCGACGATGTTTGAGAAGGAGTCAAACCCCGAGTGGAGGGCGTCGGCCACCATGCTCACCGACCCGGCGATGATGCCGAAGGCTGCTTTTGCGAGTGCGACGGCGAGGTTTAAGA
>JAAZIF010000331.1 GCA_012510335.1 Methanomicrobiales archaeon
TCATGATATCATCACGGAATCACGGCGGAACCAGGATCTCGGTATGATGGAGCGCCGCCGCATCGTCACCGCGATTCTTAAGAAGGAGTGGTCAACGGCGAGGGCGAGAGGCCAGGAGAGGATAAAGCATGTTGCGGTACTGCTCGGCGACCCGACCAGGCCCGACGCACTGAAGCCTTCCTGCATATTCGATGACGATGACTTCTACACCATCGACCAGATGAAGGCAGCCCTCCGGGAACTTAAAGGCTACCAGTTCACCTATCTCTGCAAACATGACACGCTGATCCAGGATCTCTCAAAGCTGAAGGGCAGGGTGGACTACATCCTCAATCTCTGTGACGAGGGGTTCAAAAATAACCCGAGGAAAGAACTCCACGTGCCGGCGCTCCTGGAGGTGCTCGGGATCCCGTACACAGGGTCCGGGCCGCAGTCGCTTGCGTTCTGCTACGACAAATCCCTCGTTCGCGGTGTCGCGAAAGAGATGGGGATCCCGGTGCCGGACGCCTGTTTCATCGCCTCCGGCGACCGCACCTACGATGCCGGTATGAGACTCCCGGCGATCGTCAAGCCGAACGCCGGCGACTCCTCATACGGCATAACGCAAAAGAGCGTCGCCCATACTCTCGAAGACCTCGCCGATGCTATCAACTCCCTGCGGGCAATGATCGGATACGATCAGTCGATCCTCGTCGAGGAGTTCCTCACCGGGAAGGATATAAGCGTCGGTGTCATCGGGAACCCGCTGGGATACTGCATGGTGCTCCCTATAACCGAGGAGGACTACTCGGCGCTGCCCCCCGACCTTCCCCGACTCTGCGGCTACGAAGCGAAGTGGATCCCTGATTCACCGTACTGCAGGATCGTATCCAGGCCAGCAGACCTCCCCGAGGAGACCGAGAAGATGCTCGCCCGGTGCTGCCTTGCCCTCTTCGAGCGCCTGGAGTGCCGTGATTACTGCCGCTTCGACTGGCGCCTGGACGAGCACGGCAACCCGAAACTCCTCGAAGTCAACCCGAACCCCGGGTGGTGCTGGGACGGTCACCTGGCAAAGATGGCGAAGTACGCGGGTATATCATACTCCGGGATGCTTGGAGAGATCCTGAAGGCGGCGGAGGAACGATTCGAGATGAGGCAGGAGGCTGGTGCGGGGGAGGCGGGGAAGGGGTCTCTCCCGCTCGATGACACCCGGGAGACGGCCTGACTACCCCAATTTTTCCGCTGTAGCAGGCCTGTGCCGGCCGGGTTATTCTTCTCCCCTCACGAAGATCGGCGGCCGGTACCCATCACTATATGTTGTCACAGGGGATATAGATCATAAGATGTCTGACGAATCGTATCGAACCGCGACAGTCCAGGGCAGGGAGGTTCCCTATGACCCGGAACAGTTGCGAAAGATCAACGAGCATCCCTGCTACTCCGAGAAAGCTTGCCACGTCTTTGGGCGGTGCCACCTCCCCGTCGCCCCGAAGTGCAACATACAGTGCAACTACTGTGTGCGCGACTTTGACTGCGTGAACGAGAGTCGGCCGGGTGTAACGAGCAAAGTCCTCTCCCCGGAGGAATCCCTCGACCTGGTCAGGAGGGTCGTTAAGGAGTTCCCCTACGTGAAGGTGATCGGAATCGCAGGGCCGGGTGAGCCGCTCGCAAACCCCGAGACGTTTGAGGCGCTGCGTCTGGTCCATGGGGAATTCCCGCACCTGATCATGTGCCTCAGCACAAACGGCCTCATGCTGCCAGAGTCGATAGAGGAACTGACGAAGTATAATGTCGGGAACATCACGGTCACGCTCAGCGCTGTCGATCCGGCGATAGGAGAGAAGATCTACTCCTGGGTCGAGTACAAGGGGAAGAAGTACCATGGGCGCGAGGCGGCAGAACTCCTCCTCTCCCAGCAGCTCAAAGGTATCGAGATGGCGGTTGCAAAGAAGGTGTTCGTCAAGATAAACACCGTCTACATCCCCGGGATCAACGATGAACATATCCCTGAGATCGCAAAGAAAGCCGGCGAGATGGGGGCATATACCTTCAACGTCATCCCGCTCATCCCACTGTACAAGTTCGCTGATATAACCCCGCCAACCCCGAAGGATAAGCGGGAGATGCAGGA
>JAAZIF010000057.1 GCA_012510335.1 Methanomicrobiales archaeon
GACATGGCAGTTCGATCAGTCTTATCGGAAGGAGAAGATATACGTTTGCTCCCTGGTAGCCGGGTCGATCACGGCCGGGTGCCGGCACTGGAGGCGGAGACCGGCCGCGAGGTGCAGGTGGCCGTCGTCCCCCACTGCCCGCCGCGAGCAGATGAAGAGGAGGGCGACCCGTTTGTCGCGAGTGTCTTCAAAAACCACGTGCTCGTTATCAGGATCCGCCTATGAGGCGGCAGAAATGCGCCGGCCGGAGCTTCATGCCCTGAGCCGGAACGGATACACTCACCGCAGCTCTTCGTTTGCCCGGCCGGAAGTTACCCGTGTACCGGTTCGGGGCGGCGCCGCCGGGCCCGGTGCATCCGGAGGTAATCAGATCGGGAAAGGGCGAAGTTTTGGGCATTCTCAAAGAACGCGTCGATCAGATCGGCCTGCTCGCGGCTCCAGACCTCGTTTGGAACCCGCCTGACCCAGAGTGCATATCTCCGGACAAAGCGCAACCGCTCCTGCCGGTTCTTCTCGCGATCAAACTTCAATTCCATAGTGCTCCCCCCGGACCTGCAGGCGCTCCATGAACGACCGCAAAAGATCGTCATCGAGTGTCTCCCGGAACAACATCCAGAGATAGACCGCATCCTCGATATCCTTGTCGCTCCCGAGATAGAGTTTATAGGGGATCTGCAGCTCGATGGGGGATACGAAGAACCGGATGTCGTCAAACTGTACCACTTTCGCTCTGGAGATCGCATAATGATCGAAGTCATCTTTCTTGAACTTCATCTCGACGTTCGGGATGATCCTGTCGGTTTTGGCGATCCGCACGGCGAGTCTGTCGCAGAGCATTGAGTAGATCTCGCCGATGTCGTCGGAGTTCAGGAAATAAAATCCTTGTTCTAGAAGGTCTTTTGAAAACAACATGAATGTATCACGATCCATGTAGTCGATGTAGAGATCGATATCTTCCGTACCCCTGGCCCTTCCAAATAGGATTGCAACGTATCCGCTGACGATCACGTAGCGGGTATACCGCTCGATGATCTCCGTCACCGAGGTTACAAAACGGTCCAGCGCGGTTACAACCTTTCCATCAATGTGGATGCTACCGTCGGGAGCACTTGCAATCCGCATTCCCTTTCCTCTGGTAGAGTCTTACCGGGCATGTATATTAATTGCATCTTCCGCACCTGCTCTGGTGTCCATAACGAGATCGTGCGGGACAGGCTGCACTGAAAGTGCAACTGCCTCAGATATCTGACCGGGGCATCATCCTGAACAAGATCCCGGAACAACGCTGCAATCCTCGCACATATGGCGCACAAGGTTCTCAAACCTGGGAAGGCCTATCGATTTGCTATCGATTACACAAACGACCCGTACTATGGAGCTACTACTGATGAAAACGACCAATACGTTCTCAGAAGCAGGCGTAAGCAGTCGACAAATGAGTTTTACTCGTATGTCACTCTCTACGTGACCAATCAAGATCGGCAGATGACCCTGGCCATGCACCCGGTGCAACAGGGCATGCCCAAGGTCGGATACATTGCTCGATGCTTCGACCAGATTGCCGAGTTAGGTCTCAAAATTGAGGTTCTCTGCCTTGATCGGGAGTTCTATACCAAGAAGGTCTTTGGATTCTTGCTCCAGGCACAAATCCCATTCATCGTCCCGGTAAAGAAGCAGAGCGAGCAGATGAAGGAATTGCTCCAGGGAACGCAGGCCCGCTATGTTAAATATCGGATGAGTGGCAAATCACCACTCATCTTGACGATTGCAGTTGTAGTGAAGTATGGAATGGGAAAACGAGGGAAGTATGGCGTCGAAAACCTGGGCTACGTTGTCGGCGGCATTGACTGGCACCCGCGCCGGGTACATGACACCTACAAGTCACGTTTCTCGATAGAGTCCTCCTATCGAATGCGTAGCCAGGTGAAACCCCGGACAAGCACAAAAAACCCTGTGATCTGGTATCTCTATGCGATCGTCTCTTTCCTCCTGAAGAACATCTGGATCGCTTTGCTCTGGATGTACTTCTCGCCGGTAAAGCGGGGACCACGAACCATCGAGATGTGCGCGTTTCGATTCAACCAATTTCGGGTCATGATCCAGGACAGCATCCGAAATATGATGGGAGCTGTGAAAGGAATTGCTGTGTTGTGGAAACCAGGTTCGTGAGAAAAAGGGTGGAGAGACGTTGAATAAAATGAGAGAAGGAGAGAATTTAGCTAACTACTGGGATCCGAGAAGGGGTGAAAAGGTCAACTGGCAAAGTCTTTATCCAAACGGAATTTCGAATGCGGGTGATCGGGATATCGGATGATCCCATTGGACGAGGGAGACCCAAAGTGGCAAACTTAGGGTATAACAATTCCTGGAACAGTAAGGGCGCTGGATCTCACCGGCGGCGGAGCGAGCGGTGGTTGACGTAGATCGAGACGATCTGCCGGGGATCCCTTCCTGGATCTCGCGAAAGATCCGGTGGATGGTGCCACTCAAAAGGCGCGGTTGTGGCCGAGATCATAACTGAATATGGTATGTTACAAACTCCCTCCAGATCCAGACGTGATCCGTAATACCCTCCTTCATTGGGATGAGCGCGATATGATCGAGGAGGCTCCTGCCCGGCTCCAGATCCACCAGGAGATCCAGGTCGCTCTCCGGCCCCGCCTCGCCCCGGGC
>JAAZIF010000332.1 GCA_012510335.1 Methanomicrobiales archaeon
CCCATCCGGGAGAGTCGGGCCACCGCAAGGATGCCGATCGCAGGATCGGAGAGTGGGTTCGGAACCTGCCGGTACCGGGATTGCGCATGGCAGGGGGAAGGATGAGCGTGGGAACCCCGGGCGCGATTCTGGTTCGGGGCGGACTTCACGCCGCTCATGATCCGTAAATGAGCGGGAATATCATCACTGGCGAGCGGGGGAGGCCGGCGGGGCCATCTGCCCCGGAGGGCACCCTTTGTGTAGTCGAGGGATCCGCCGGGTACCTGATGTACTCAAAAAACCGCATGAGACCATAGAGCCACAGCATACAGGATGAAAAAAGGGGGAAGGGCGTTTTCATGCGCCAATATGTTTCAGGCAGGTGCTCTCGCACCGTCATAGATGTGGGTGATATACCTCGTCGTGAATACTCCCACAAACGGGCCGATGAGAATCGCTATAACTATCTCCAGGAGGATCGCCAGGATCCAGCCGACAAGTGGGATCAGCAGAAGGATGAGAGAGATGATACCCACAGCGATCGAGAAGATAACGACAGCCACAACAATAACGAGCCAGAGTATGATAAGTGCGATGATATAACTTACCCATCCAATCTCTCCTATATGAGCGATGATGGCACTGAAATTGAATGCCTCTCCGAAACTATCTGTTCTTGCGAAGCGTATCAGGCCCATCATGGCAATGAGGGAGAAGATGAATAAGAAGATCAGCCCGACGAATACACCGATCAACCCTGCGCCCATGCTGTTCGTTGCAGCCCCCATGAAAATACCTAAACCACCCAGGATCACGAAGACAATCGTCGGTATTATGAAGTAGACGATACCTACGATGATGAGTTTGATACCGTCGATAAACATTCCAACCCAGCCTTCAAGTGGGGGCATTCGAGATTCACCCCTATAAATCTTCCATTGATATCCTCCCCAGAGAGGGAAGATGACCATGCTTATGAAGAGGAGAAACCACTTTCCCCAGTTGCCAAACAGGCCATCTTTAGTATATTCAAATGAGTCACCAATCATAGAGCCATAATTCATTACCAATCACCTCAGGATTAATTAACCTCTATGAGGTTAGTATTTATGTGTTTTGTAAATCCAGTAACTCAGATGACTCTTTTTAATGGAAAAACGTTTCTTTTAAACCTGTTCTCTAAGGGAGAATTTAAGACAATCTTCCTCACGAGAGCCGGCAAAAAAAGGCTGCCCTGCCCGCCCCAGCGCGGCCAGCCAGGCAAGCGTGGAAGATACTGCATTTTTGAGCACATCCTGAGAGTGAACCTCTATGATGCGAGTAGCCTCATGCTTAAGCAATGAAAAATGCGGGAGCATTTTCATGGAAATGATCCGCTGCTGGATCATTGCATCCAGTCTTTCACGCGGCATCCCATCAGTTCACGCGGGAGAGTGCGCGCTCCTGCGCATATCATGAGGTTGTTAACACCTGTAATCTCCCGCGTGAGGTTGCGGTCTGCATTAGAATCCTCAAATCAAGGCGGAATGCTTCACTCACCTCTTCCAGGCGGCCAGTTCGCCGGTCCGGAGGCAGCCGCTTCCCGCGCGCCAAATAACAACCCTTAAGAGGAACTCTAAAAAAGATACTACTTAAATGCTCGATCAGTTCAAGGGCTGCCTCCTCGGGGCTGCCACCGGTGATGCGCTCGGCATGGCACGGGAGAGCACCCCCCCTGACTTCCATCGCCTCCATGAGGGGTACCGCCGGGCCTGGCGCGGACACCCGAACGCCGGGCTGAAACCCGGGCAGTACACCGATGACACCCAGATGATGCTCCTCGTTGCCGGCCTCCTCGCCGACGGCACATACTCAGAGGGTGCCTACGCGGCCGCCCTTGCCCGGATGTACATGAACGAGGAGCTCCGGTTCCCTGACGGCGCCGTCGATGCTACGTGCCGGCGCCTCCTCCTCTCCGGAGGGGAACGGAGCGGAGTCGCCTCGAACACCGCCGGCTGCGTCAGCATCGCGATCCCGTTTGCTCTCGCGTACAGCGATCCGGTCGACGTGGCCGAACGGGTGGTACAGGCCTGCAGCGTCACCCATACCCACCCGGCGGCGCATGCCGGCGCCGTCACCGTCGGGATGCTGATCCACTACGCTGTCCGCGGCCATCCCGACGCCCTCTCCCTCGCCGGGAAGCATGCAGGCCTTGAGGATATCACCCTGGGCAACAAGATCCGCGCCGCTGTCCGCCTCGCAGGCGAAGGGATCAGCCTTGAGAGCGCGCTCTCGGTGATAGGAAATGACGTGACTGTCTACCAGACCGTCCCGCTCGCTTTATACCTTATCCACCGTATCAGAGATGTCTCTGTCCTCCTCAACACCGCCGCCCACGTCGGGGGGAACACCGATACCATCGCACTCATATGCGGCGCATACGCCGGCGCAACCTACGGGAAATCCGCGCTCCCCCGTGACCTCCTCAAGGGTCTTGAGGGCCGGGATGAGATCGAGTCGATGGCCGCCCGTCTCTATGAGCGCTGTCTTACAAAGCCTTAAGATTCTATAAAAGACAGATCTTCCGTATGGAAATTGCGATTATCGGAGCGTCCGGATACACCGGTGGCGAGCTGATGCGGCTCATGGTAGGCCACCCGTTCGCAGAGGTCGTCACCGCGACATCCCGGAAGCTGGACGGCACCCCCGTCGCCTCGGTCCACCCCCACCTCCGCGGGCTGACCGATCTCGTCTTTCAGAACGCTGGAGCCGGCGATATCGATGCCGACTTCGCCTTCCTCGCCGTACCCCATACCGCGGCGATGAGTATCGCCGGGACGCTTGTCGAGCGGGGGATCAGGACCGTCGACCTCTCGGCCGACTACCGACTCGCGAAGGATGTCTACGAGAAGACCTACGATGTGCGCCACGAAAACTACTTCGAGGCCCCCTACGGCCTGCCCGAGCTCCACCGGGATGAGGTCAGGGGAGCCTCCTTCGTCGCAAACCCGGGATGCTTCCCGACCGGGGCGACACTCGCGGCAGCACCGCTCGCGAAGTTTGCGCACACTATCATATACGACGCGAAGACCGGGGTCACCGGAGCGGGCACAAACCCCTCCGCGACGACCCACTACCCGAACGTCGGCGACAACTTCAGCGCCTACAAGTGGACAGGCCACCGCCACCTCGCGGAGATGAAGCAGGAGGCGGCCCGGCTCGGCTCAGCCGCCCGGTGCTACTTCACGCCGCATCTCCTCCCGGTGAACCGGGGGATACTCACGACGGCCCATATCCTCCTCAATGAGCCGATGGAGCAGGAAGAGGTCGAGGCCCTCTACCGGAAGTTCTACGAGGACGAATTCTTCGTCCGCTACCAGAAACCGACCCTTGCGGCCGTGCGGGGGACGAACTTCTGCGACGTGGCCGTGGAGAGCGAGGGCGACCGGATCGTCGCGGTCTCCGCGATCGACAACCTCGTCAAGGGCGCAAGCGGCCAGGCG
>JAAZIF010000333.1 GCA_012510335.1 Methanomicrobiales archaeon
ACCCCTTTGAACCCGCCGGCGACGCCCCGGTCTTCATCACGCACCAGGAGCGGCCGCTCCAGCACGCCACCATCTATGGGTACCTCCCCAGGATCGCAAAGCGAACCGGCATCACCAAGAAGATCACCCCACAAATCACCTGGCTGTAACTCCGGGTTTGCCGCGCACCAACCACCGTCTGCTGGCTGCGGGTCCGGGCAGGTATCGGGAGAACCAGGTAATACCTTTATTGCTCTGTGATCCGGGGTGCAGGAATGACAACCTCGGGTGAGGCCTCTTTACCGCTCAAAAAGGGATGGGTTAATCGGTGACTATGAAAGCCTGTTTCCCGATTTTGGCGTAGGCGCCGCAGACTGGACACGTGTAGCTCTCGGGCAGGTTTCCAAACGCTGTCCCGGGAGGTATGCCATTCTCTGGCTCTCCGCGTTCTGGTGCGTAGATATAGCCGCGGGCTACACAGAGGTATCGACCTGCCCGCTCAACCACAAGTAGAAACGACCCTGGCCCTGCCCCCCAGACCGGGCAGACATAATCTGCCGGCAGGCCTTCAAAACTGTAGCAGACGGTAGCCTTCTATAAGACGACCGATAACAGGGGTTTTTGTAATTTGCCTGGATCCCCGGGAGTCAATCAACAGTCATGTGCCCTGTAGGCCCTGAGATTGAATTTCGGCTCTGGTTCGCCGGTTATAGTTGCAGATTCCGCATTTTTAGGGCGAGATAGCTGATTTTGAAATACACAATTCTTATATAAGAGAATAAACGAAAACCTCTCTACAGGCAATGATGGAGAGAATCAGGAGTTCAGATCCGCCCGGGGATGGTCAGGAAGGCAGGGCGACGGGTTTTTTTGCCTTCAGTCCGCAAACACTCAGGATCACCCGCGCCACCGCCGCCCTCTCCGTAATGCTCGGCTACACACCGGAAGAACTCGCCTCCTCCACCCTCTCCGGTATATGGCCAGATGTGGCGGAGCGGGAGAGGTTCATCCACTCTGTCGGTGAAGAGGGGGCGGTCAGGGACTATCCTGCAAACCTTGTCCCCCGAGACGGCGCGCCCCTGCCCGTGATGATCACAGCCGCCTCACTGGATACGGAGATCACCTGCATCGTCTTCTCCCGCCGTAACGGCGCACGGGAGTTCACTGAGATTGAGGAACACCTGCAGACTCTCGACTCCCTCATGGACGCTATCCTCATATTTGATCCGGACGGCATCATCCTGTTTGCCAACACCGCGATTGTTGCTCTCGGCGGCGCCTCCTCTCCGGCCGATCTCACCGGTCGGAACATTCTGGAGTTCATCCACCCTGATCACACAGAATCCCTTGTATCTGACATAGAGAACATACAATCCGGGCGCGGCGGCTACCTCGCCCGCTACCCTATACGGGATCTCCACGGGGATAAGAGGTGGATCGAAGGGCTCGGCACGGCGATCACTTTCAGGGGGCGGAGAGCAAACTTAATCATGTTTCGTGACATCACGGAGAGGAAGATAGCGGAGGATGAGCTCGCCCGGACCAGCCGACGGTTCCACGACCTCTACCGTCTCGTCCGGATGATGTGCGATAACGTCCCCGATCTCATATGGGCAAAAGACACGAAGAACAGGTACCTATTCGCGAATAAGGCCCTCTGCGAGAAACTCCTGGGCGCCGCCGATACCGATGAGCCGGTGGGCAGGACGGATATGTTCTTCGCCGAGCGAGAACGGCGGGTCCATCCCGAGAACCCCGCCTGGCACACCTTCGGCGAGATCTGCCGGGACTCCGATACGATAGTCCTTGAGAGCAGGAGGCCGGAGAGGTTCGATGAGTACGGGAATGTACGAGGCAAATTTCTC
>JAAZIF010000334.1 GCA_012510335.1 Methanomicrobiales archaeon
CTGCATCTCTCATACTATCCCTCGCGGTCAGAGTAACCCGGGAGTAAAAAAAGATCCTCAACAGACGCGCGGGACCGGGTCACCGATCGGTGTCTCGATGAACCGCTCTCCTCCGATGGCGGTCCGCATGATCACGTGAGAACCTCCGGTGACCTCGCCTACGATCGCCGCTTCCCGCCCGTAGGGGTGTGAGCGGAGCGCTGCAAGGACGGCCTCCGCATCACCGGGTGCGACCCCCATGATGACCTTTCCCTCGTTTGCCACCTCAAGGGGGTCAATACCCAGCAGGGCGGCGGCGCTCCGGACGTTTGTCCGGATAGGAAGGGCCTCCTCTTCTATGAAGACGCCTGCCCGGCTTTTATTTGCCATCTCGTTGATGGCGCTGGCAAACCCACCCCGGGTCGGGTCTTTCATGGCGTGGATATCTCCGGCCGCGAGCGCCCGCTCGACGAGTCTCCAGAGGGGAGCGACATCGGAGCGGATCTGGCCGCCGAAATCGAACCCCTCGCGGTGGGCCATTATGGCTATACCGTGGTCGCCGATGGTGCCGTTCACGATGATCTTATCGCCGGGCATAAGCCCGTTATCCCGCACCACCCGCCCGGCAACACCGATGCCGGCGGTGTTGATGATGAGGGAATCAAGTGCGCCCCGCTCAAGCACCTTGGTATCCCCTGTGACGAGGTTTGCCCCGCACTCGTCGAGTGCCGCATCCATCGATGCGACGATTCGCTCAAGGTCAGCGATCTCGAAGCCTTCGGGTATGATCATGCCGCAGGAGAGAGCGATCGGCCGGCCGCCCATCATGGCAAGGTCGTTGATGGTTCCGCTGACCGCGATACGCCCGATATCGCCGCCAGGGAAGAATATCGGCGAGACCACATGGCTATCGGTCGTAAAAACAATGTTCTGGCCGTTGAGCGGTATGACCGCGCCGTCATCGAGCGACTCAAGCCCGATTCCGCCGGCGTTGTTGTTCTTAAACCGGGTGATCATCTGCAGGAGTTCGCCCATCACCTCGCCGCCGGCACCATGCATGAGGTTGACTTTCATGCCTCGTCCACCTCTATCTCTATGTTTGTAACCACGATCTCCATTCCTGCAATAATTTCCGGGAGTTTTCCACACCGGGGGCAGACGAACCGCTCGCTTCCTTCGTAACCGCAGGAGCAGCGGGTGCGCGCCTCGATATCCCTGCACGAGAGCCGGGCGCCTGAGAAGAGCGGATCGTCCTCGATGATTATGTTGAAGAGGAACTCCACCTGCTCCGGGTTCACCATCGCCATCTTCCCGACATCCACCGATACGCATTTAACCTCCCTTGCGCTGTTCTCGACCGCAGCGCGGCGGGCTGTCGCGTAGATGTCGTAGGCGATGCTGTACTCGTGCATTACTCCTCCATCATGGCGGCATAGACCTGCCTGAAGATCTCGCGGGTCTCAAGCCCCTCCTCCCTGCTGAGGCGCTGGATGGCAAACCCGACATGGACGAGCACGAACTCTCCGACGCTCACGTCCACGAGGTCGAGCCTGACCTCCTGCTTCAGGTCTCCGAAGTCGACGACACCGATGTTGCCATCCTTTATCTCAAGCACCTCAGCAGGCATTGCGATACACATTCTTTTCTCCTCCAGTTATTCTGCCCGGGCAATCAAAATAGGTTAACCATGCTGCATATAGAGACCCGGGATCGGTCTCCTTTCGGCCGGATTGTGCTTCCCGGGTTGACGTGCTCTGATATATAATTCGGTCTGTAAGTGTAAAAAATGTATGTCAGCTCCGGTCTCCCCAACCAGACCGGATTTCTGGAGCACAGACCTTGCCGTTACGAAACCCGCCCCGGATATATGAGTCTGCTCAAGCAGACTGTTTCTACTGGTACGGGTCGACCGTAGCTGATTTTCGCTCTCCTGGCGTGCTTCTTGAAGGGATCATCGATGCGGGCAATCTCCGGTTCATCGAGATTCTGGATGGCCTGACTGGCTCCAGACCACCAGCTCCTCCGATCCCGTGATCGCCCGGACGATCCCTGCAACGACCGCCCGCTCCTCTGGCTGGAGTCTCGTATAATACAGCCTTGTATCCTGTGCTTCGATGATCGTCACGGCATCCATAACGGGCTTTAAGAATCCTTCATACCCGGGCCCCCGGGCCGCTACGATTGCGCGGACGGCATCCCTGACCAGGGAGATCTCCCCTCCATCGATGATCCGCTTCAGGAACCCCGCAGTGGCCAGCTCCAGGTGGTCAGCGTGCGCGTACGCCTCAGCGATCAGGGAGAGGCCGTTTGCCCGGTTCCCGGCCAATAGCTCCTCAAGCGCGAGGTCAAGCACGGCCCCGGCCGGTGGCGGGTCGTCCCGCTTCCCGGCGATATACATAGCCAGCGACTCCTGCAGGGGCTCTTTTCTGGTGACCGCCGGCCGGCCGTGCCAGGCCTCCAGGAACCTGATGAAGGCCGTCAGGCGCTCCCGGCTGGCCGGTCTTCGCATCACCCGCCACAGCCGGA
>JAAZIF010000058.1 GCA_012510335.1 Methanomicrobiales archaeon
CTTCGTGAGAATCCGCAGGAGATCGATGTCCTTGCACGCGAGCTCCTTATCGGGGTAACACGGTTCTTCCGGGATCCGGATGCCTGGATTACGCTTAAAGAGGAGATCTTCAAAGACCTGATCCCCGCAAGGGAGAAAGGGGGGACGATCAGGGCCTGGAGCGTGGGCTGCTCCACCGGGGAGGAGGCCTACAGCCTCGCCATCGTGCTCAGGGAATGCCTGGACGCCCTGGAGCGGCCGGACACGATCCAGGTCTTTGCGACCGACGTGGACGCAAAGGCGATCGGGATCGCGCGGCGCGGAATCTACCCGGCAAACATCGCCGCTCATATATCTCCCGAGCGGCTGGAACGTTTCTTTGTAAAGGAGGACAACACCTACCGTGTGCAAAACGAGATCCGGGAGAGCGTGGTCTTTGCGACGCAGAACGTCCTCCTGGACCCCCCGTTCACTCACCTCGATATCCTCTCCTGCCGCAACCTCCTCATCTACCTCTCGACGGAACTCCAGAAGCAGTTGATACCCCTCTTCCAGTATGCCTTAAACCCGGGCGGACTCCTCTTCCTCGGCACAGCCGAGTCGATCAGCGGGTTTGGTATCCGGTTCAAGGCGGTCAACGGCAGGTGGAAGATCTTCCAGCGCCGGGAGGGCGCCCCCCCGCAGGTGTCGATGCTCGAGATGCCGGCCGCGGTCACAGAGCCCGCAGCAACCGTGGAGAAGGCACAAAAGTTCGTGGGGGATGAGGAGATGGTCACCATGCTCGCCCGGGAATGGCTGCTCGCACAGTACGCTCCCCCGGCGGTGATCGTGAACGATGACGGCGATATACTGTACCTCCACGACCGGGCAGAGAAGTACCTGGAACCTTCGCCAGGCATGGCAGCCCTGAACATCCACGCAATGGCGCGTACCGGGATCCGGGATGCACTGACACCCATACTCCAGGCAGCCGCCCGGGGAAGAGAGGACACCATCCAGGAGGCAATCTCCGCGCGGGTATCCGATGGGGGGCGGCAGATCCTGCTCACGGTCCGTCCGATCGGGAGGTGGGCAGGGAGAGGCGACATGCTCTACGCCGTCACCTTCCATGATGAAGAGGGATCGGGCCGGGAACACCCCGAAGGTGAGGCAGAAGGGCACGGGACACCAGCCTGTGTACCGGAGGCGGATCCGGCACATGAGATCGCCCTGGTCCGGTTCCAGCTCCAGCACACGATCGAGGATATGCAGTCATCCCAGGAGGAGCTCAAGTCGATGAACGAGGAGCTCCAGAGCACGAATGAGGAACTGAAGAGCATGAACGAGGAACTGACGAGTTCCAGGGAGGAGCTCCAGTCCTTGAACGAGGAGCTGCTCACCGCCAACGCCGAACACCAGATGAAGATCGAGGAGCTCTCGGAGAGCAGCAATGACCTGCACAACCTCCTGATGACCACCAATATCGCCATGCTCTTCCTTGACAACGATCTCCGGGTGCGGCGGTTCACCGACCCCATCCGGTCCATTGTCAACCTCCAGGCGGGGGACGTGGGGAGATCCATCACCGATCTTGCGGTCAACCTCAGGGATAAGAACCTCCCGGATGACCTCCAGGGCGTGCTCAGAACCCTGCAGATTCGGGAGAAAGAGGTGCAGACGGCAGAAGGGGAATGGTTTGAGATGCGGATCCTGCCCTACCGGACAGCAGAGAACCTGATCAGGGGGGTAGTGGTCACCTTCGTCGATATCAACCGGTTTAAGGATCTCAGGTCGTCTATCATGGAGGCGCGCGCCCACGCCGGGGAGGTTATGGCCGTCGTTTGCGAGCCGATGCTGGTTCTTGACGCTGAACTCCGTGTCATATCCGCGAACCAGGCGTTCTATGCGGCGTTCCGGATCACGCCCCGGGAAACCGAAGGAAAACTCATCTACTCCCTCCAGGACCGGAAGTGGGATATTCCCCGGCTCCACACCCTCTTAGAGGAGGTTCTGCCCGGAGAGAGAGAGATCGAGGGGTTCCTGGTGGAGCACGACTTCCCCGGTATTGGGCACCGGGTGATGCGGCTTAACGCCCGAAAGTTCCACACGGAGAGCGGGCCTGACCGGATCCTTCTCGCAATAGGAGATGCCGCAGATCGGTCTTTGCAGGGGGCCGGAAAGGAAGCGGCAGGTATATAGACCTGACGGTGCCATCGTTGAAATATTGCCGTTTCAGCGCCGGCCAGGGGCCACGGAGAACCGGTGGAGGTCAGATCATCCATGAAATCCAGTGTGACACAGCCGGGGAAGGAAGATTACGCACAGCAGCTGCAGGCGATCCTCCGGGAGAACGGCGGAGACCTCGCCGCACTTCATGCCGCCGTGCAGGATCTCTTCAAGGGGCTTGTGGCGGACTGGTCCCGGGCCGTCGAGGATCTCAAGCAGGAGAACGCTGTGCTCCAGGGGGAGGTGGAGATCTGGCAGAGCCTTCACCGGAACGCTCACACTGAGGCCAGGGATCATGTGCAGATCTACGCTGAGGAACTCGCTGCAGCAAACGAGGAGCTTGCTATAGCAAACGAGGAGCTGAACAGCCAGAACAGGGAGCTTGCCGCTGCCAGGAAGATCGCTGAGGCAGAGCGGGAACGCTACTACGAGCTCTTCAATACCGCCCCTGAGGGTTACCTGGTGACGGACAGTAGCGGAAGGATCCTTGAGGCCAATCAGACCGTGGGGGTTCTCCTCGCCATCCACAAAGACAGCCTGATCGGGAGGAACATCCTCAACTTTGCCCGGGAAAAGAACCGGGCAAACCTCAGGGCCAGGATGAGCCGGGCGATCCATGGAGAGGGGCGGCAGACCTTCGAGGCGGATCTCCTGCCGCTCATGGAGGGGCCCATGCATGTATCCGCGAGCATCGTATCGGTCAGGGCCGGGGAAGAGGCGGAGCCGTCGCTCCGCTGGATAATCCAGGATATCAGGGATCGCAAGCGGGCCGAGGAAGAGCTCCGGCGCCTCAATCGGGAGGTCGAGGCGGCGCGGGACGAGGCAAACCTCTACGTGGATATCCTGACCCACGACATAAGGAACACCGAGAACGTCTCGAGCCTCTACGCCGAGCTACTCGCTGATAGCCTTGAGGGGGATGAGGCTATATACATGGCGAATCTCCAGCGTAGCATCAAAAAGAGCATCGAGATCCTCGGCACCATATCCATGATCCGGCAGATCCACCGGAGGGTCTCAGAACCCGGGCTGGTGGATCTCGATGCGATCATCCGGGATACGATCGAGGGATACTCACACGGCGCCATCCGCTACGAAGGGACACATCACCGGGTTTTCGCCGACAACCTGCTTCCTGTGATCTTCAACAATCTCATCGGCAACGCGGTGAAGCACGGCGGTCCCGGCGTCGAGATCGCCATCCGGGTTATTGAGGTGGATGGATCTGTCCGGATCTCGGTCGAAGATACCGGCCCGGGCGTGCCGGATGAGGAGAAGGACGCGATCTTCCACCGCTACGAGCAGCAGAAACGGGGTGTCGGGGAGGGGCTCGGCCTCTATCTCGTGCAGATCCTGGTCCGCCGCTATGGTGGCAGGATCTGGGTCGAGGATCGGGTGCCGGGCCACCCGGAGGAAGGCGCAGCGTTCCAGGTGGCGCTCAGAAAAGCGGTATAAGCAGACTGGTTTTGCCGGAAGAGCGCCTCACGTCGGCAATTCCCGCTCAGAACCTGAGAGTTGAACCAGAGCCCCTGGAGATCGTACGATCCACCACCTTTCCTGAAGACGATCGGCCACCCCGCTCAGGTCCGATACACCCCACCGGGCACATGCATCTCAAACCGTGCCCCCTTCCCGTGCTCTCCCTTCTCGGCGATTGTGATCCCGGTGATCCCGAGGATCTCCCGGATCAGAAAGAGTCCAAGCCCGGTGTTCTTCCCGACGCCACGCTGGAAGATCTGCTCCTTCTCTCCGGCAGGAACACCGATGCCGTCGTCCTCCCATGCAAGGGTGAGACCACGGTTCTCATCCAGCCAGTACCGGACGCTGACACGGCTCGCCGACTCCCCGTGGCGGATCGTGTTGTCCATCAGGCCGGCAAAGACCCTCGTGAGCATCGGATCCGCATAGACCGCAAGATCCTCGGACTCATCTTCTATCGACACCTCGCCAGGCGCCGTTGACCGGATTATATCGGATATGCGCTGCCACTCGGGCGCCCGGACACCGAGCTCCGCGTAGTCCCGGGTGAACTCGATCTGGCGCTCTATCCGTCTGGCGGCGTCCTTCACCCGGGAGAGGTACTTTGAGACCTCCTGGCTGTCCCGGGCCTCCTCGGCAAACGAGAGATTGCCAAGGAGTACCACCAGCTGGTTCAGAGCATCATGCCGGGTTATGCTGTTCAGCAGGTTGAGCTTCTTGTTCGCGATGGCCAGCCTGTTCGTCTGCTGGAAAAGCTCCGCAACGTGATGCTCGACCTCCCGCTCCATCGCCTTGCTCTCGGTGATGTCCCGGATTATCTCGATCGCACCGACACGCCGGCCTTCCCGGTCATAGAGGGGTGAGGCCCTGATCATGAGGGTGGCTTCCCGTCCGCAGGGGCGGGCGAGATCGGTCTCGCCTTCGAGGATCTCTCCGTTTCTCACTCCGATATGATAGGGGCAATTCGCTGATATATCGGGTCGGAGGACATAATCGATAAGGA
>JAAZIF010000059.1 GCA_012510335.1 Methanomicrobiales archaeon
GAATCATCAAAGGCAACGCGGTCCAGGCCGGCAGGATCAAGATCCGGACAGATCCTGACAATTTGCTCGAAAATTGCCTCCAGTTCATCGGAAAAATTCTTCCGGAAGCGGATGATGGTGCGGTAAGTCGGTCTCTGCATCGCGGCAAGATACATGAAAGCAGCGTCGGTGTGAAGTTTTTTCTCGATCACACGGCTGCTGGAGATACCCTTGAAAGCGGCATAAAAGATAACCTTGATGAGCATTCGGGGATCATAGGCATTCTGGCCGGTAGTGGTGCAGTACCTATCATAGAAAACACTCAGATCCAATTTATCGACGATCGCACAGATAACCCGCGCGCTGTGGTTTGTGGTGATGGGTTCATCGTGCGAGATGGAGAGCAACAGAGTTTGATCCTGATTGTAGGGTTTGAAGCCAGGAATCCGAACCATGATTACACCTAAAAATACCCCATTTAGAATTTCTTCCCGCTATAATTGGTTTTTATCTAATATATTAATTTTGAAGTGTTTTGTCCCGGCATGTTCTCTCCTGTTTCAGACTCTAACCGGGCGGCGACGGCAGAACAAGCTGTATCCGAAGGCCCCTGAGTGCTTTCCTCCTCCGCCCGCCGGCTTCCCGCACACCACAGAACGGGGGTTCCCCCCGGATAGTACGGCGCCGGCCTTTCGGGTAGTTGCTCTCCCGCAAGACCATTTCGTCCGGAGGATCGGGCAGGGTTTGGTTTTTGAGGGGTCTGCTGTTGCCCGGGTAGTGGCCGGGAGGTTCTGTACGTTTAGCCGGGTTGTCTGCGTGGCGGAGATTGCAAAATGTGGCGGCTGCCCGGTGATCGCGGATCCGTCCTGGAATGATGACCTCACAATTCGCGCACATTCCAAGACCGAAGGATATGGCAGGAATGTGATCGTCACATCTCGGATCACATCGGGCTTACTTGCGGTAGACATACCCTCTCAAGACAGATCTGCGGCTCTTCCTCCTGGATCTGTTGCATCAGCCGGACTATCCGGATGAGTGATCTGCCGCCTCTCCGTGGCCGGCCCGCTACCAGCAGACCGGGAAGCCCCGTTATTAAAGGGAATCACTTATAATCTCCTGGAAAAGATCGTTCATCTGCTTTCCCCGGGTGAGTTTATGGGATATCGTTCAGGAGATATAATATCGTTGAGGAACCGCCTGTGGCGTGTCGACTCGGTCGCTGGTGAGGTCATATCGGTAACCTCTATCGAGAGCGACTCTGCGGAGAGGCGCCGTTTTTTCATACCATTTGAGAAGATCCGGCGAGGGGAGATCCGGCCCCCGGACCCGGAGAAGATCGGGGATGTCGCCACCAACCGCCTGCTTGTGCAGGCGTTTCGGTACTCCATGGTCCACGGGACCGCGCCGCTGATGAGTCTGCAGACGAGTGCGGTCATCCCGACAGAATACCAGCTGGCGCCCGTGATCATGGCCCTGAACCAGGAGGCGCGGGTCAGGATGTTGATCGCGGATGATGTCGGGCTCGGGAAGACCATCGAGGCCGGCCTCATCGTCAGCGAACTGAAGTTGCGGAACCTCGCCTCCCGGATCCTCGTTATCTGCCCGCAAAACCTCCGGGAGCAGTGGCAGGATGCGCTCCGGTACTTCTTCAGGATCGATGCGAAAATATTCTCATCGGTGCATCTCCGTGGGCTTGAGCGGAATATACCGCCGGGGGTGAACCCCTGGGCACATTATCCCTGCGTCATCACCTCCATAGATTACATCAAGTCTGAGCGGACCCGGCACCGCGCAATCAGCGCGAAATGGGATCTTGTCATCATCGATGAGGCTCATCTCGCTGCAAAACCCCACCAGACCACCGAGAAAGAGAGCGTCTCCATGCTCCGGCATACCGTGGCAAAGGAGATCGCGCGGAGGGCAACCCACCTCCTGTTGCTCACCGCAACACCGCATAACGGCTACTCTGATACCTTCGCAAGCCTCCTTACCATGCTCGACTGCGGGATCGTGACCGGCCCGCTGCATGACCCGGTGATCGACCGGGAGGTGGCAAAGGATCATGTCTGTCAGCGACGGCGAAAGGATGTGGTCGACTGGTTCAGTGCTCACGCTGCTGAGGATAACCCGTTTCCCGCCCGAGACCAGAAGGAGGTTATCGTCGATCTGACATTTCCTGAGGAGCGTGTGATACTTGATGAACTCGGTGTTTACGGGAGCGGCCTTCTCGATCTCGCAGAGCAGGACGACCGGGCTGTCGTCCGGACGATGGCACGGTGGGTGGTGCTGCATCTCCACCGCCGGGCTCTCTCTTCGCCCCGGGCGCTCCGGATATCGCTTGAGAACCGGCTCCGACGGATCGAGGAGAAGATCCGGGAGGAGGATGACAAGCCGGAACAGTCCATATCGGTGGCGCACGCGAAGGCGGTCGCCCTCGATGAGGAAGGAGATGGTGATATCTCTGATGAAGAGGCGTCCCGGCGTGTCGACCGGGTGGCATACGGGAGCCTTCCGGCACTGGGAGCGGAGGCTGAGCAGCTCAGGGGTCTGATGGAGAGGGCACGGGACGTTACTCCTGCACGGGATAGCAAACTCCGGGAGCTCACGAGGAGGGACGGTTACCTGGATCTCGCCATGCGAGGGCAGTACGGGCCGCGGAAGGTTCTGATCTTCACCCGCTACCGGGATACGCTGGACTACCTTGTGGCGGAGATACCAAGGCGGATGAAGCGGGTCGCTCCTGAGAATGTTTTTGCCGTGTATGGTGACCTGAACGAGCAGAACCGGCGCGAAGTGATGGATGCATTCATCGAGGCTGAGTATGGTGTCCTGGTAGCGACCGACTGTATCAGTGAAGGGGTGAACCTCCAGCATATGGCAAACCAGGTCATCCACTACGAGCTGCCGTGGAACCCGAACCGGCTTGAGCAGCGGAATGGCCGATTGGACCGGTACGGGCAGCCCGAGCGCAAGGTGCATATACGGGCGTTTGTGATGCGGGATACGCTCGATGCAAAGATCCTCCGTGTCCTGTATGAGAAGGCAGAGAGGATCCGGGAGGACTACGGGTTTTCCCCGCCGTTCTTCGGGGATGCTGCCGATGTGATCTCTCTCATCGGTGAGATGGGTCTGGATATTGACCTGCCGGCGACACAGCGGACGCTCTTTGACTCATACCGGAAGGAGATGGGTTCAGGGCGGATGATCGATCCTCTCGGGGAGGAGACGATCGAGAAGATCAGGAGCGAGAGTTTCTACGGGCAGACGGCCGTCGATCTCGCGGATGTCCGGGCACGGATGGCGACATCGGAGCGGATCATCGGGACGGAGGAGGACTTTGAACGGTTCGTGAGGTACGGGCTTACCCGGTACGGCTGTGCGATCACGGAGAACCATGACCGCAACCGGACGCTCCGGATTGTGCTCTCCGATGATCTGAGAGTGCCGGGGGTTTCAGAGATTCTCCAGAAAGCTACGTTTGAGAAGCGGATCGCGCTTCAGGAGGTCGGGATCGAGCAGTTGAATACCGGGCATCCGGTGGTTCGGCGCCTGATCGAGCTCGTGAAGCGGGATGTCTTCTCGCCGGAGACGGAGAAGTACGGGAGGGTCTGTGTGGTGGCGACGCCGGATGTGGCGCACGTGACGGCGCTCTA
>JAAZIF010000060.1 GCA_012510335.1 Methanomicrobiales archaeon
GCGATCCTCGGCCGCGCCGGCTACCGGGTCGAGGCCTATGAGTGACCGCGGCCTCCGGCGCCTCCCGGTCATCGGTGGCCGGGTGCAATGCATGCCGGATAAGGCAGTCCCCGTCGACCGGTGCGGGCTCTGTGTCCATTCATCCCTCGTCGTCATCGGGGGGAGAGAACTCACGTCTCCGGCACGCGCCTACTGCAGTCGGTGCCGGGTCACGCCGGGTGTCGATATGGCAAAAGCGGAGGCTGTCGTCTGCGACGATGCCCGGGGAGAGGGGTTTCGGAGCATCACGAGCATCATAAGCTGAACGCACCGGCCCGGCGGGCAGATATTCTGTGATTCCTGGATACGCATGGGGGAAAATCATCTCCGCCAGAATTCCCAGGGGCGCTTCGTCTGGAATGGAACGCCCTTCGCCTCCTTAATCCAGTCGGTCTCGATGGTGTGGTGAACCAGGCGGATCTCATTGCGGAGCTCGGTGAGGATCTCTTTGACGCCCTCAAGTTCGCGCTGTAGATGGTCCAGATCTTCAAAAGAGCGACGCTGCCGTAAAGGTGACGTCCTGCCGTCCTTCTGGCAGGCAAGGCCGGCCTCGATCAGTTCAAGGATCGCCTCGTTCCGGTCGAACGCGTGCTCCCTGGCAAACCGATCGATCTGCTCCAGCAGGCCGGGATCGAGTGCAAACGAGTACCTCATCATTTTTACGAGGATCCTGTTGGTCTCTCTGCTGATTATAGTGTCTGACACGACCTTTTTTAGGAGGCGCGAGTCTCTAATGAGTCTGGCTTCTGGATGCCGCCGCACCGGGCCGGCGGCATCCACCTGCACAACCATGGCCACACGGGGAAAAAAGAATATCCGGGCCTCAGGAAATCTGCCCGGATTCAACTGATATGTTCCATACTGTATCCTTTCTGGGCGAGCAGTTCCTTCACCCGTTCGCGATGGTTGCCCTGCAGCTCGATCGAGGAGTCTTTGACCGTGCCTCCGCAGGCAAGCTTCCCTTTCAGGAATTTCGAGAGGTCTTCGAGATCGATGTCGTAGGGATCGAGCCCCTCGATGACCGTGACCTCTTTTCCATACCGCCGCCGGTTTATCTTTACGCTGATTCTCTGCTGTTCCTTTGCAACTTCTTCACAGATACATAATTCTTTTGGCAGTCCGCAGGTCGAACATATCCCACCGTTCATTGCATGTACCTTTCAGCTCTCGTTATATATTATTTGGCATGCTCAGTCGCTGATAGCACAGAGATCGCACCCCCGGGAGATTACCTGGTCAGGCCGGCTCCGGTAGCGGTAGACGGTGACTCCCTTGCACCCGAGGTCATGGGCGAGGGAGAATACGCGGGCGATCTCGCCCGGGGTTGCCAATTCCGGGAGGTTTACCGTCTTTGATACGGCGTTGTCCACGTGTTCCTGGAATGCCGCCTGCATCCGAACGTGGTGTTCGGGTGCGATCTCGATGGCTGTCCTGAAGAGTTCCTGAGTGAGATCCCCAAGAGGAAGCCCCTCGATGGTCCCGCAGCGCCGCACGTGCTCCGCCACATCTCTCCCGCCGGCGGTCTCTGGCAGGAGTTCATGGATGAGGCCGCTTACGATATTGACCGGCTGTCCATCGATCGTCCGCGTGCAGGCAAAGGAGAAGACCGGTTCAATACCGCTCGTCGTCCCGGCGATGAGATGGAGCGAGCCTGTGGGGGCGATGGTGGTGACGGTGGCGTTTCGCATATCCCCTGAGTAGATAGACCCTTCAATCGCCGGAAACGAGCCCTTCACGGCCCCGAGTTCCTCTGATCTCTCACGAGCAGTGGCCTGGATGCTCCCCATCAGACTCCCGGCGAGGCGGAGCGCTTCACGGGACTCGTAGGGTATACCGAGGCGTATGAGCGCTTCGCTGAATCCCATGACACCGAGGCCGATCTTCCGGGTGGCAAGGGTCCGCTCCCGGATCTCGGGTAGGGGGAAGCGGTTGACGTCTATGACCGCGTCAAGGAAGTCTATGCCGCACCGGACGGTGGCGGCCAGCAGGTCGGAATCGATCTCGTGCCTCCTGACGCACCGGGCGAGGTTGACGCTCCCGAGGTTGCAGCTCTCATAGGGGTAGAGGGGCTGCTCGCCGCAGGGGTTGGTCGCCTCGATGAGCCCGAGGTGTGGTGTGGTGCTTCGCCGGTTGATCTCGTCAAAGAAGAGCATCCCCGGCTCACCGGAGAACCAGGCCGATGTGGCTGCGAGGTGCCAGAGCGACCCCGGGTCTATGCTCCTCCATATGCTGCCATCGCGGGGGTTCGTAAGTTCATAGCCCCTCCCGGCCGCCAGGCACTCGAAGAACCGGGCGTCGATGCCTACCGATATGTTGAAGTTTGAGAGGCCGCCGGCCTGCTTGGCGGTTATGAACTCCTCGATATCTGGATGGGAGGCCGCAAGAACCCCCATGTTTGCCCCCCGTCGCCGGCCGCCCTGCCTGACCGCCCCGGTCGCCGCATCAAAGACCTTCATGAACGAGACCGGGCCGCTTGCAGCGCCCATCGTCCCGCTGACGATATCACCCCGGGGCCGGAGGCGGGCAAACGAGAACCCGGTCCCGCCCCCTGACTTATGGATGAGCGCCATATTGGTGAGGGTTCTAAAGATCCCTTCGAGGCTGTCCTCAACCGGGAGGACGAAGCAGGCCGAGAGCTGTCCGCCTGGCATGCCGGCGTTCATCAGTGTGGGGGAGTTCGGGAGGAAGAGGAGGTCTGAGATGAGCGAGAAGAACTCGCGGGACCGTGCCGGGCCGCCCACGAGATCGGCAACCCGGGAGAAGAGGCCGTCCGGTGTCTCGCCGGGGAGGAGGTAGCGGTTTTTGAGGAGGAGACGGGCGGCGGGGGTAAGCTCCATACCGCAGAGATTGAACCCCGGCCTTAATAACCCGTCGTGCCCAACTCTCCTGCCAGCAATGTCTCTTATAGTGCTCGGAACTGCATCCCACGTGGGAAAGAGCGTGACGGTGACGGCGCTCTGCCGTGCTCTCCATCGCCGCGGGATCCCGGTTGCGCCGTTCAAATCCCAGAACATGAGTCTCAACTCCTACGTCACGGCCGATGGGAGCGAGATCGGGATGGCCCAGGCCGTGCAGGCCTTCGCCGCGGGCGTCGAGCCCGTGGCCGATATGAACCCGATCCTCCTCAAACCGAAGGGTGACCGTAGATCCCATGTGGTGATGCTCGGCCGGCCCTATAAGGATGTGCGGATCCACGACTACTACACCGAGACCGATCTCCTCTTTTTGGAGGCGATTGCGGCGTTTGAGCGGTTGCAAGGGCGCTATGGGCACGTGGTGGTGGAGGGGGCCGGGGGAGCGGCTGAGGTGAACCTCTACGACCGCGATATAGCAAACATAAGGCTCGCCCGGCATCTCGGTCTCCCGATCGTTCTTGTCGCTGATATCGAGCGCGGCGGGATCTTTGCAC
>JAAZIF010000335.1 GCA_012510335.1 Methanomicrobiales archaeon
AGTCGAAAAAGTGGTTCTCAAACAGCGTTTCCGGCGGGATGCCGCCTCCTCGCTCCACTCATGGTCGCACACACCCCGGCGTACCCTGCCTCAACACATATATAGTTGCCCCATGCCCCGGGGGCCTCCTGCCCGGCAGGATGGGAGCGATCTTTGCGTGGGACTGAGCCGCGAGGGCTCACCTGATACGCTCGAAGTCGATAAAACCCCTGTAAGGATCCGTCGCTGTCAGACGGACGCGCACCCTCTGACCGACCCGGAGGCCGTGCTCGCCCTGTATGACCCTGCCTTCGGCCGGTGGGTCGATGAGCCTGACGTAGGTTCCCTTCTCAGAGGCGCCGGTTACGAACGCCTCAAACGTGTCTCCCATCCTGTCCCGGAGCAGGACCGCGGCTGCCGCCTTCCGGACGAAGCGCTCGACCTTCTGCGAGGCCTTCTCGCGGTCGGTGAGGTGGAGGGCAAGGCCATCGAGCTCTTCGGGCGTGTAGGGAGGGTAGTGTTCCCCGTTGAGAACCGATTTTATCAGTCGCTGTATGACAACGTCCACGTAGCGCCGGTTAGGGGCGGTGCCGTGGGTGTAGTTGGTGACAGCGAGGGCGAAGTGGCCGATGGGGGTATCCCCGGGCTGGAACGCTACGTACTCGCCGGCCCCCATCAGCTTCACCACCGTGAGGGAGAGGTCGGGGAACCGTTCGGGATCTGCCGCCTTCTGCCGGATGAGGAATAGGGTGAGCGCCTCTGCGTCCGGTGAGGCGGGCAGGGTCTCGCCGCGCTCCGCCGCCTCCCTCACGATCCCCTCCCAGTTCTTCGGTGTGCGGACGACCCGGTGGATCATGGGGAGGCCGGCGCCCTTCAGGAACGCAGTCACACTGCCGTTCGCCGCGACCATGAACTCCTCGATCAGGCACCGCGCGCGGTTCTGCTGCTGGATGGCGAGGCCGCTGACCCGGCCATCCGCCATAACAGGTTCTGCCTCGATGGTCTCAAGGGCGAGCGCTCCCTGTTCTGTCCGGCGCCTCTTCATCCGCATGGCAGCCTCGTGCTGGAGGAGGAGCTGCTCCGCAAGGCCCGGCATCTCCGCGACCATCCCGGGGATAGGGGCGATCCCCTCCAGCCAGTCGCCGACCTCCTCGTAGACGAGCTTTGCATGGTTCGTGACGATTGCCCGGTAGATCTCACCGGGTTTTACGCTCCCATCGGGGAGGACGGTGTACCCGATGACGACCGCCATCCGGTCCTGGCCGGGGAGAAGCGATGTCGCGCCTGCCGAGAGGCGGTCGGGGAGCATCGGGAAGGTCTCGACACCGGTGTAGACCGAGGTTCCGTTATGGCTTGCGTGCCGGTCCGTCCACGACCCCTTCGGGACGCGAACATCGACGTCAGCGATCGCGACCCTGACGTTGATCTCTCCGCCCGCCCCCACTTCACAGGCCTCGATCTGGTCGAGGTCCATCGAGTCGTGGTTGTCGATCGACGACCAGGGGAGCGAGCGGAGATCGCGGCAGCTATCGAGGGTGTCAAGAGCAATATCTGTGTCGAGAGATCCGACCTCCCGGACGACAGACGGCGGGAATTCCGGTATGAATCCGTAGTGATCCATCGCCGCCCACGCGATGGCCTCAAGGTCGACGTACGGCTGGTTCTGCATCTGATGATGAGAGATTTACTCCAGGGATATATATAATTCCCTGGAAATTCCCGGGGCAGTCGTACCCGGGCTCCGCACCCGATTAATGCTGCCGGCGATTGACCTTTTCTGACGGTGGGGAGCTACGG
>JAAZIF010000336.1 GCA_012510335.1 Methanomicrobiales archaeon
GACCTACATCGGGTCGCTCCCCGGCCGGATCATCCAGGGCATGAAGAAGGCCGGGACGAAGAACCCGGTCTTCATACTCGATGAGGTCGACAAACTCGCCGTCTCCTACTCCGGAGACCCGGCAAGCGCCCTCCTCGAGGTTCTCGACCCCGAGCAGAACAACACATTCTCGGATCACTACCTTGAGGTCCCCTACGACCTCTCAGACGTGCTCTTCATCGCGACCGCAAACTCGCTTGCGACCATCCCGCCCCCGCTCCTCGATCGGATGGAGCTGATCGAGATATCGGGCTACACCAAAAACGAGAAGTTCGCGATAGCAAAAGACCACCTGCTCCCGGAGACCCTCGATGAGCACGGCCTCGACGCGGATAAACTCCGGATCGAGGACGGGGCGCTTGTGGCGATCATCGAGAACTACACCCGTGAGGCCGGTGTCCGGGCGCTCAAGAAGCAGCTCGCCCGGGTAGCGCGGTTCGTCTCCGCAAAAGTCGTCTCGGGGACCGCCGACCTCCCCTACGTCGTGGCGGAGGATATGCTCCCGGAGATCCTCGGGCGAAAGACCGTCCGGCAGGATGTGGCGCGGAAGGAGAACCCGCCCGGCGTCGTCACGGGGCTTGCCTGGACGCCGGTCGGCGGGGATATCCTCTTCATCGAGGGCACGTTCATGCCCGGCAAGGGGAAACTGACGTTGACCGGCCAGCTCGGCGATGTCATGAAAGAGTCGGCCCAGATATCGCTCAGCCTGATCCGTTCAAACCTGCCCCCCGGCACGACCCGGTTTGACTTCTTTGCAAGCGACATCCACATCCATGTGCCGGCGGGGGCGACCCCGAAGGACGGCCCCTCGGCGGGGGTGACCCTTCTTACGGCGCTCGCCTCCCTCGTCACGGGGAAGGCGGTCGATCCGACGGTCGCGATGACCGGGGAGGTGACCCTCTCCGGCGCCGTGCTCCCGGTCGGGGGGATCAAGGAGAAGGTTCTTGCGGCGCACCGGGCCGGGATCAAGACAGTCATCCTCCCGAGGGAGAACGAGCGGGACCTCGAAGATCTGCCTGAAGATGTCAGGGGTGAACTCTCGTTCGTGACCGTGGAGACCGTCGGGGAACTCCTGCGCGAGGCGCTCGGTATCGACCTCTCAGGGCCGGTCGTGCCGTATGCCGGGGATCGGCGCATCCCCGTGTCTGACCTCTAAACCCTTTTTGCTACCGTCTCGATGGCTTCCATGAGCGTCTTCTGGTGGGGTTTTATGATCGCCACGGGGCAGTCGACGATCCTCTCCACGATCGGTGCAAGGATGGGTGCGCATATGATCCCGAGCGCCCCCTCCTTCTCGGCCCGCACCGCGGCGATGATACACTCATCGAGGGAGTCTGCGGAGTAACCCCGGATCCGGTACTTCCGGCCATCGACCATGATATCGCGGTTGTCGAGTTCATCGAGGAGGAACCGGGCCGCGATCACCGCGATGAAGCTCTTCTCCCGGGGTTCAAGGGTGTTTACGATCTTTCTGACGGTGGATAGCCGGGGGTCAGTCCTACCCGATGTGAGTTTATAGATAGTAGCGGGCGGGATCCCCGCCCGGTCGGCGAGTTCCCGGGCGGTCATATCCTGGCGAGCCAGTTCATCCTGGAGCGCCTCAGAAAACTCGGTCTCAAAGATCTTTCGTGAGAACATTATCCTAATATGGTAAATTATTACAGATAAATCCTCCTGATATGGTAGTATTTTAGTGAGATAAGGCAAGTCTTATCAAGAACCGCGACGATTCACCACTCATGAGTCCTACACCCATCCGGGAGATCACGATCCTCCCCGGCCGGAGCCGGAGCGGCGAGGCGGAGCGGTTCTGCGAGATCGCCATCCGCCCGGGCGACACGATATCCATCGTCGGCCCCACCGGCTCGGGGAAGAGCGCTCTCATAAATGACATAGAGGTCTTCGCCCGGAACGACACCTCCACAGGCCGGACGGTCCTCGTCAACGGTGCCTACCCGCCCGAGGAGTTCGTCCGCGACCCGGCACACAAACCCGTGGCCCTGATCACCCAGAACACCCGGTGCCTCGCCGATATGGCGGTCGCTGAGTTCCTCGCGATGCACGTCCGGTCCCGAAAGATCACCGATGAGGGGATCATCGGCCGGACGATCGATCTTGCAAACGAGTTCACCGGTGAAGCGATCCGGCCAGATGCCCGGATGACCGCTCTCTCCGGCGGGCAGACCCGCTCACTC
>JAAZIF010000337.1 GCA_012510335.1 Methanomicrobiales archaeon
CCCGATCACTGGCCGGAGATCGTCGCTCTCCTCTTCACCCGCATCGCCGGGTATCTCCCCCTCACGTGCGTGGAGGCGTCCTGGGAGATGCTGGACAATCCCCTGGATATCCGGCCCGACTGCTCCCCGGAGTCTCTCTCCGCCGCGCTCCGGGCAATCGGCGATGACCGGATCGGGCAGGAGATGATCTTTGATCACCTCTGCGCCGGCGACAGGTATCTCATCTACGATCTCTCTTTTCCTTTCTCCCTCTCCGATAACCTCCCTTTCGGATATCGGGGAGACGATGACGACGATATAGCCCTTCCCCGGGCGAACCTCGCTCTCTTCTCCGGGCGGGAGACCGGGTTGCCGGCGATGCTCTGCCCCCTCGCCGGCCCCGTAGAGGATGTCACGGCGCTCCTCCCGTTCATGGATGGCCTGGACCCCGAAGATGCAATCCTGATCCTCGGCCGCAGGTCCATCCCCGAAGAAGCGATCGAGGAGATCATCGATCGTGAATGCCCATTCCTCCTCCCGCTCCCCCGCGACAGTATCCACCAAGCAGCCCGGATCCGCCTGGACGACCCGTTTATGTACCGCAAACGCCTGATCCGGGGCGGGAAGAAGAAGATGGGAGACAGAACACTCTACCTCTTCGTGGATGAGGATCTGCAACTCGAGGAGAGGAAGGCTATCTTCAGGTGGCTTGAGGAGGGCGCGATGGCGGAGGAAGAGGCCCGGGAAAAGGAGAAGCTTGCCGGCAGGTTCCTCTTCCTCTCAAACCTCGATGAAGCGCCGCAGGAGATCTACAGACTCTACAGAACCCGCGACCTGGTGGAGAGGTACTTCGATACCCTGAGAGACGAGATACAGGCGGATGTCCTCTATCTCGAGGACCAGAGTGCGGTCTATGGCCACCTCTTTGTCGGGTTCCTCCGCCTGCATCTCTACTGCCGGCTTCTGAAACGCATCAGGGCTGCCGGCCTGGGGGCGGATTACTCGCCGGAGGATCTCCTGCTGACCTTTTCGAGAGTGCTGAAGGTATCCTATGATGGGTTCGACCAGATCGCCGGGGTTTCTGAGGATCTGCGTGACCTTGAGGAGAGACTCGGGGCGAAAATACTCCCTGAGTGAAGGGTGGTCTGGCCGGTAAAGACCAATAGTGTCAGTGTGGAGGTCATTGTCGATATGAAGTCTGAGTATGTACGTGGCATGAAAAACGTGCTTGAGGCACTCAAAGATGAGGTCTCATCTGCAATTTCAGATGATTTAATATCTATAGAATGGAGCGAAAATTACCGTAATCCCAATACAAAGCGACTTACCGGGTGGGAGAGGCTACAGTACTTCTATAACGGTGGTGAATACCCGGAGACTATAACAGCAAAGATGAAACACCTTATTGAAGAGATCCGCCCTGATTGACAGAGCATTGAAAAACCTGTAAATCGGCATGCAATGTAGGGGGCGGTCAATACCCCCTCTCCTCCGGGATAACACCCCGCCCCGGGGGGATCCTCTACGTCGCCGGCATACCGTGAACGTGTAGATGCACAACCGCCTGGCCGGCGGCGTTGTAGTCGCGCCGGGGAGTGTTTTTGCCCCCTGGATGAGCGCCGCCTGCTCCTGACCCGCTATGCCTAAGAGGCCGGCAACAAGCCGGAAGGGGATGATGAGGAGGCGGCCGGAGGAATCTCTGGCGTTGTGTCCTTCTGCCGGAGGTCTTGCCATCCAGAGCCCCACATTCTCCGGATGCGCATATAGATTTCGACAGGTATTTATCCAGATCTGGACGATAAACTGTATATGCACCGTTACGTGGACTGGTTTGAACAGATCATCTATGTTACGCTAATCGTGTTCCTGGCGGTGCTGTTACTCTTTACACTCCTCGAACTGGGGTGGTTGCTGGTTGTCAGCCTGTTTGTGAATTCAATCTACCGGCTTGAGAGCCACGAGCTGTTCAACCTCTTTGGGTACTTCCTGCTGATCCTCATCGGCCTGGAACTCCTGGAAACCATAAAGGTGTACCTGAGCAGAAGGGAGTTTCACGTTGAGACCATCATCCTCGTCGCAATCATCGCCATCGCAAGAAAGGTTATCCTCATCGGCACGGCAACCCCTGGCGAACTCATCGGTATCGCGCTGATCATCATTGCTCTCTGTGGCGGTTATTACCTTGTACACAGGGCAGGATTGCCGCTTTCTCACCCACCGGATGATCATCCGCCCCTGCCAGATGATGAGCGGGATGAACCGTGATTATGGTTGCACTGTGCTCGCCCCGTCAACAGAGAAGGGAAGATTTGAGTGCCCCTGATACACCGCACCCGAGATCAACGGCTCCGGATGTCACCCGACGGATGGAGGGGTCTCTTTTTGACGATCATATTCCCTGCACCCTGACCGAAGGATAGAAGCACTCTATGGTTACCGGCGCGCAAAGACGATCTACTGTTCGCGAGGGGGGATGGCCGCCGGAAAGAGCCTGTGTACCGCCTTAAGGTGTGATCTATGCCTCTCCAGGTGAATCACACAGGCGTTCGAGCAGGGCCAGCGTGGCCCGCTTGCTGACCTCCTGCTCGCTCATGTACCTGCTCGTGTAGATGCAGGACGGACAGCCCTTCTCACAGCGGCAGTCCCTGACCAGCCGGCGGGCCATCGCGAGGATATCGGGGAGCA
>JAAZIF010000338.1 GCA_012510335.1 Methanomicrobiales archaeon
TATCGCCGGGATCCCTGCGAGGCTCGCGGGCACCGTGAGGGCATCAAGACGGTAGAGAGAGAGGGGGTCAGTCACCTCGCCGGGGCGGAAGGCCACGGTCGGCATCGTCGGGCCGGCGATGATATCGAGATCGGAGAATGCCCGCTCAAAGTCCCGGGTGATGTTCTGGCGCGCTGCAAGGGCCTTTGCGTGGTACCGCCCGGCGTAGCCGGCCGAGAGGGTGAGGGTTCCGAGCAGTATCCGGCGCCGGGCCTCGACCCCGAGGTATTCCCCTCGCAGATCCTGGTAAGCCTCGTGCCATGACTTCCTCGTGTCGACCGCGGGGCCGTAGCGGACCCCGTCGTACCGCGCGAGGTTTGAGGAGGCCTCGCTCATGCAGATGATGGAGTAGGCGGGAAGTGCATGGCGCATGCCGGGGATGCTCACCGGAACCAGGTCTGCCCCGAGATCCTCGAGGACGCCGATGGCAGCCCGGACCTGCTCTGCAACGCGCTCATCCACGCCTTCGCCGAAGTATTCCTCCGGTATCCCGACCCTGAGGCCTTTGATATCCGCTGAGGGTTCGTGATCGTACGGCCGGTCGACCATCATCGAGTCGCGGGGATCGTAGCGGGTTATAACCGAGAGAAGCCTCGATACATCCCTGACGGTCCGTGCCATCGGCCCGATCTCCTCAAGGGAACTCGTGTGGGCGATGAGGCCGTAGCGCGAGACCCGGCCGGGTGTGGGTTTGAACCCCACAACCCCGCAGAATGCCGCAGGACACCGGATAGCGCCGCCGGCATCGCTACCGAGCGCCATAGGGACGAGGCCGGCAGCGACCGCGGCGGCGCTCCCGCCCGATGATCCGCCGGGAACCCTGTCCGGGTCGACCGGGTTTTTTGTGGGGCCAAACGCGCTCGTCCCGGTGGTCGAGCCCATGCCGAACTCATCCATGTTGGTCTTGCCGACTATCGCAGCCCCTGCGCCCCGGAGGAGCTCCACGACGTGAGCATCGTACGGCGGGATGTAGCCTGTGAGGATCCGGGACGCGCAGGTTGTCTGGATGCCTGCCGTCGATATGCTATCCTTGATCGCGACGGCTATGCCGGCAAGCGCGCCGTCACCAAACGGCGCCTCTGCGCAGGTTGTGATGAAGGCGTTGTAGCGGTCATCGGTCGAGAAATTCAGGATCCCTGCCACTTACATCACCCTCGGGGCCTTGATAAATCCGTTCTCGGTCGACCCGGCGTTTGCAAGGGCTGCCTCCTGAGGGAGGCATGGCCGGGGCTCATCCTCCCTGAAGAGATTGGCAGCCCCGGTAGCGGGGGCGCCCTCGCCCTCCACGCTCTCGATGATGCTTAAGTATTCCAGTATTGCGTTGAACTGATGGGTGAATTCCGGCACCTCGCCTTTCGATATGCCGATGTCCGCAAGTTCTGATATATGCTCAATATCGCTCTCAGTGATCATATTTTGCCCTGCTGATCTCAGTTAAGTACCCTTGTACCGACTTTTTATAACCGTTTTGATGCGGCCAATGGAGTGATTTGGTCTCTGTAACCGGGGAAACAACATTGTTTTTGTCGGTTTTTCTGACTACCCTGAAGGTTAAATCCCTCATGGTAATAAAAGTGTCCGCATACGGGACAGAGCGGAGCATCGGGTAGATGGGATTGGGGAGGGGATCCGCGCACCTTCCTGAGGGAATAATAGTTGCTGTTCGGGCCGGCCGGGGCTACTGATGCCTCATGCAGAGGCAGGGAGCATGGGGGTACTTACACCGGGCAGGAGCTCACAATGTTTCGCTGCCTGCGGAGTGAGGGAGGTTCAGCAGGGTAGACTGGCGGGGTTCAATCCTGCCAGACCACCTCCAGATAGAGGGACTCCCCCATACCCACCGTAGGGGCGAAACACTCCGTGCTCCCTGCGCCGGAGGATGTGGAGCTCCCCCATACCCACCGTAGGGGCTACGGCCACTGCATGGCACAGCCTTCCCGCCTCCTTGTGCCATGCAGCAGGCCCGCCCTTTGCGGTCAACCCATGTATGCGCACTGGCCCATCCTTGGTGAGTTGACGACGGGCAGTGACATCTCCTCGTCACACTCGTGCTTCTCGAAGCAGGCGTCACAGAAGAAGGGATCTTCTACATCTTTTTCGTAGAGGCACTCGAGGCAGATCTCGGTTGCCGGCTCTCCGCAGATGGAGCAGGGGATCTCAGGCGGATCGTTCCGGGCGACGACCTCCACA
>JAAZIF010000339.1 GCA_012510335.1 Methanomicrobiales archaeon
CCCTTATATCCACCCCTTTTTTCTGAAGTAGATGAGCATCACGACCGCGACGGCGACCATCGATGTGAGCGCTGCCGGATATCCCCAGGGGTGTGCAACTCCAGGCATATAGGCAAAAACCATGCTGTAAATCTCGGCGATGAAGGTGATCGGGATGAATATGGTGGCGATGACGGTGAGCACTTTCATGATCTCGTTCATGTGACTGCTCTGGCTTGAGAGGTAGATATCGAGGGTTCCGGACACCATCTCGCGGTAAGTCTCCACGGCCTCAACGACCTCGATGGTGTGGTCGTAGGCGTCCCGGAAATAAACAAGAGTCGCATCCCCTATAAGGGAGGATTCGCCCCGTTCCAGTTCCACCACCACGTCACGGAGCGGCCAGACAACCCTTCGGAATGAGATCAGGGAACGCTTGAGGGCATATATCGCCTGAAGTGTCTCCTGATCGGGCTCTGCTATCACCTCCTCCTCGATCCCCTCGATACGCTCCCAGAACACTTCGATCACAGTGAAGTAGCCGTCGATGATCGTATCCAGCAGGGCATAGAAGAGGTAATCCTCCCCCGCAATCCTGAATCGCCCCGTCCCTGCACGGAGATGTTCCCGGATACGGTCAAAGAGATCGCCCGGCCGCTCCTGAAACGTTATAACATACCTGCTGCCGAGCACCAGGCTCACCTGTTCACTCCGGAACCTGCCATCGCTGCCGGGAAAAAACATCCGGATCGCCACGTAGAGGTAGTCGCCATGGTCCTCGATCTTCGGACGCTGGCGAGTGTTCTCGATATCCTCCAGGGTCAGCGGGTGGATCCCGAGAGCATCCCCGATCATCCGGAGCAGATCACTGTCATGAACGCCGTCGACATCGATCCAGGTGACCGCCGGGCGAAGAGTGAGGTCCGGGAGAGACTCAGGCAGTACCTGGGTCTGCTCATCGATGCGGGAACCGTCGTAGCTGATGGTTGTGATGGAAACCGACCCTTCGGGGGCGTTATCGGTGTAAATGAGCGACTCAAGATCGTTATCCTGTTTTCCCATAGCACGGCCCCGCCCTGCTGCCTGTTCATCGTGCCGGTTCATGTGGTATCAGATCGCGGCGCTGAGGTTTCAACCGGCTGTACATCAAAAGCTGGTAGACTGGAACTTCACTTTGTTGCCGATTCTATAGATCACTACCCAGCCACCCGGCCAATGCCGCGTACCGAGATCTTCTCCTGAGAAAGGCGACAAACATGTTCAACATTCTGCCGCCTCAGGCGTGAATTGTGGAGGGGAGTATTCTTCGTCTCGATAAAATAGATCCGGCAGTGCTTGCAGAAATATTGCTGAATTCCTGCAGAGTTTCCGCCATTCTTGACAAGATCTTTTCCATCTTCGATCAGGAAGCAGTCGTATTCCGGGTTTTGGCAGGTCACTGAACTGTAAATTCGACGATGAGACATGACGAGAAACATACTCTGTAAGATATAAAAGTAACTGAATGTTCTTACATGAATAAAAATATGAAATATTCCGGTATAGGATATCAGCAACAGCTTAGAACTCTACCGGATATTGAGACGGGGATCTGTCACGGAATCGGTGCAGCAATACGCTTAGGTCTCTCGGGGGGCCCAGAAAACCCGGATTCGGCGAAGGGGTTGAGAGCGAGGCCCCGGGATAGGAATTCCTGCCGGCAGTATCCAGCGCCTCCGGGTCGGTCTGCTGCCCCTGCCGGTTCTTGCCGGGGTGGGGGGATAGTGGATGCATGACCAAGAAACTCCGGTGCCGGGTCTCCCGGCAAGGAGAGACGCGCTTCGCGGGCGATCAATCGCTGTCCGTATGAAAACGTCCCCGTCTTTTCATCCGGTATACACTGGACTCCATGCAGTTTTTGACGGGGAGGCGGCACAGAAAGAGAACACCCGGAGAATCCACGGGGCCTGGTGGCGGTGATCCGTGAGCAGACGATACCTGGAACTGAGATGATGATCTCTTCAGAAAAATGAGGATGGACCGAGCGGGATTTGAACCCGCGGCCTCTTCCATGCCAAGGAAGCAATCTCCCCCTGATCTATCGGCCCCTGTTACCCTGTACCATTGATCGTGATACCATAAAAAAGGATTGCTGCCGGCCGCTCCCCTATCCCTCGCAAGCAAGGCCCGAAAGCCAGGAGAGCACCCGCTCTCGAGCATCATCCATATTTGGGCGCGCAACGATTGCGCCCTGCCTGAGGACTGGTGAGAGGAGCGATTCTGCTCCCTCAGGCGCCGGTGCTGTGAGGGGGAGCGTGACGCGCCGGCCGCCGGCCACCTCATAGACCTGCTTTACGCCGCTTCTCTTCCCGCGCTTCGCATACGGCCGCCCATCGATCTCGACGATATCAAGCGAGAAGTCGATCACCGGTGCATTTGCTATAGCACCCCCGACGCCAAAGCCGTCAGCGGCGTCGCGGTA
>JAAZIF010000061.1 GCA_012510335.1 Methanomicrobiales archaeon
GCGTTCTTTCTCACCGGCATCATCGCCGGCCCCCACGGCCTCGCCTTCATCACGAACCGGGCCGATGTGGAGGTTCTCGCGGAACTGGGTATCATATTCCTCCTCTTCACCATCGGCATGGAACTCTCGCTGAAGAGCTTCCTTGAGATGAAGAGGGGGATGTTCACCGGTGGAATTCTCCAGATCGGCCTGACGATCGGTGTTGTCGCAGTCATAGCGTCAGCCCTGGGCCTCGCCACGCCGGAAGCGATCTTCTTCGGTATGCTCCTTGCCCACACAAGCACCACCGTGATGCTGACCGTCTTCCAGCACCGGGGGGAGGTGGATACGCCGCCGGTGCGCCTCGCACTCGGTATATCGGTCCTCCAGGATCTGAGCACTGTTCCGATGATCCTCGTCGTCCCCATGCTCGGCGGTGTGGGGTCGGCCGGGTTCATCCCGTCTCTCGTCAACTTCGGGATCGGCCTCGTCCTCATCTTGGTCGTCACGGTTAGCGCTCTCTGGATCGTCCCCCGCTTCCTCTACAGGGTCGCAAGCCTCCGGAGCAGGGAACTCTTCCTGATCACCGTCGTCACCCTCTGCCTCGGGACCGCATGGCTCACCTCCCGTGCCGGCCTCTCCCTTGCCCTCGGGGCCTTCCTCGCCGGGCTGATCATATCGGAGTCCGAGTACAGCAGCGCGGCTCTCTCCACCGTCATTCCTTTCCGCGACATATTCACCAGCTTCTTCTTCGTCTCAGTGGGGATGCTCCTCAATACCGGCTTCTTCGTGGCCCACGCGCTCCCTATCATCGGGATCATACTCGGCGCAATCATACTCAAGGCTATAATCGGGGCCGTCGCCGTCCTCCCCGCAGGGGTCTCCCTCCGAAACCTCGTCCTCACCGGGCTTGCCATCGGCCAGATCGGTGAGTTTGCCTTCATCCTCTCAAGGTCGGGGATCGAACACGGTCTGCTCGGCCCCGACCTTGAGCAGGTATTCCTTGCTGTATCCGTCGGGACGATGGCGGTCGCTCCGTTCGTCATAGCGTCGGCTCCGGGCGTTACCGCAGCCGTCCGGCGCCTTCCCCTGCCGGACTGGCTCAGGGCACGGGATGCGCCCCTGAAGGAAGCCCCTGCTGATGGGATGAGGAAGGATCATATCGTCATCGTCGGGTTCGGGCCGATGGGGCGGCATATCGCCGACGCGGCACGTGGCGCGGACCTACCCTACATAGCGATCGAACTCAACCCGAAGACGGTGCGGGAGGAGCGGAAGAAAGGTGAACCGATCTTCTTTGGCGACGCAATACATGAGAGCGTCCTCGGCCATGCCGGCGTCGAGGACGCACGTGTGGTTGTCATCACAATCCCGAACGCCGCTACGGCGCGTCAGGTGACGGCGATTGCAAGAAAGATGAACCCGGAGTGCGCGATCATCACCCGGACCAGGTACATGGTGGATTCCCTCGCCCTCTACGTAAACGGGGCCGATGATGTGATCTGTGAGGAGTTCGAGACCGCTGCCGAGATGCTCACGAGGGTTCTGATCAAGTACCCGGTGCCGAAGAGCAAGATCGACAGCCTCGTTGCTTCAATGCGGACCGAACGCTACGAGATGCTCAGAAAAGCGTCGGAGCAGGTGCCGTCGCTCAGGGATGTCGGGCTGCACCTGGAGAACGCCGAGATATCGATCATCAAGGTGGAAGAGGGCGCCCCGATCGCCGGGAAGACCCTGGCCGGGATCGACCTGCGGCGTAAGTACAATGTGACGGTGCTTGCGATCAGGAGGGGGGCGGAGACGCTCTCTGCGCCGGATGGCGGGACGACGATCGAGGCCGGGGATCTCTGCATACTCATCAATGCCGGGGGGGATGGTGATGCGGAGATCTCCTCACTCTTCCGCCGCGGAACTGGCGGGTGAGGCACGGGCCACTCACCCCCGGCCGGTGTGATCGCATAACCCCGGTACACTTACACAGGTGCGGATAGCCTTTTTGCCGGAGACCGGGACGGGGTCAGGCGCTTACATCCTGGAGCGCCTCCCCGCTCTGAGGTAGGATGAGCCAGGCCAGGCCGTAGGCGACGATGCCGGGGACAAAACCCGTGGCCACGGTGATGAAGGCCCAGATCACCCTGATGATGTTCGGGTCGACCCTGAAATACTCCCCGATGCCGCCGCATATCCCGGCGATCCACCGGTCGGTTGTTGAACGGTACAGTCTCTTCATCACATCCCGCTCACGCTGTCATGCACAATAGATGTTTCGCCGGATGCGGGGACTTGAGCTTCCGGTGCTCAGGGCACGAAGGAGGGGTTGCAGATGTCGCAGCCGCTACAGGGGAGCTTCTCGAACCGCTCCCCGAAGTACTCGAGGATCTTCTGCCTCCGGCACCCCTCCGTAGCGCTGCAGTAGCTCACCATCTTCTGCAGCTTTGTGCGTGCAACCTCGCGCCGGAACTCGGAGGGGAGGTCGCGGTCGATAAGGGATCTCAGGCGTTTTGCATCGTCCTTGTGGTAGAAGAGGATGCAGTCGCTCTCGCCCCCGTCTCTCCCCGCCCGGCCGCTCTCCTGGTAATAGGTCTCGATCGTCTCTGGCATATCATGGTGTATGACGAACCTGACGTCCGGTTTATCGATGCCCATGCCAAACGCGCTCGTTGCGGAGACGACCCGAACCCTCCCGGTCATGAAGAGGTCATGCGTCCGCGCCCGGGCCGCCGCCGTCATACCGGCGTGGTAGGGAAGAGCAGAAATTCCATCCGCCCGGAGCCGGACTGCAAGCGTCTCTGCTCCATCCCTCGTTGCGGCGTATATGATCCCGGCCTCCCCCCTCCTGCCCTGCAGGTAGCCACGGAGGCGCTCGTATGTGTTCTCTTCCTTCTGGATGACAGCATACCTCAGGTTCTCCCGGTTGAAACTCCCGATATAGACCTCGGGGTTGTTGAGGTTTAGCTGCCGCGCTATGTCGTCGCGGACGTCCGGCGTCGCGGTCGCTGTCAGGGCAGCCATGGGTACCTGCGGGAACTGCCCTTTCAGGATCCGGAGCGTTCGATACTCCGGCCGGAACTGGTGCCCCCACATCGATATGCAGTGTGCTTCATCGACCGCGATGAGCGATACGGTGAGGGGCGCGATTAAGGTGAGGAAGTCGTTGCTGACAGCCTTCTCAGGCGAGACATAGAGGATCTGAACGGCGTTCTCCCTGAGTTCCGAGTGGATCCGCCGTGTTGCCGTGTAGGAGCAGGAGGAGTTCAGCGCTTCCGCAGAGATCCCGCGGACCTGCAGGTCGTCGACCTGATCTTTCATAAGGGCGATGAGGGGGGATACAACGATCGTCACGCCATCGCCCATAAGCGCGGGGATCTGGTGGCATAGCGACTTCCCCTCTCCGGTCGCGAGCACCGCGAGGACGTCGCGCCCGTCGAGGAGATCGCGGATGATCTCCTGCTGGTAAGGCCGAAACGCCGTATGCCCAAAGTAGCGCTGCAGGATGAGGTACAGGCGATCCATCGCCATAAATATTGGCGCTCCGCCGGCATAGTATCTTCGCAGGATGAAGATCCGGCAGAGCCAGACCTCTATCCGTCTGCGGGTTTGAGGCCGCTTTAACCTGTGCAGGCATGCGGCAGCCTTGATTTACGTGCAAAAGGGGCTGTCCCGGGAATACCCTGCCGGCAGATAGAGCTCCGGGCGATCCAGAACACCCCTCAGCCTGAGATCTCCTCCCAGAACCCGGTGGTGGCTGAGAGGATCCTCATTTTGAGTTCGGCAACCCGTGCCTCATCGACCTGGTGGGTCTCAGGATCGATGTAATCTTCGGTCTCGTAGAGGTCGCGGTTTATCTCGATCTGGATCCAGGGGGTTCTCGTCCGCCGGTGGTGTGCAACCGTTATGAACCCGCCCCTGAAAGGGTCGTTCATCAAAACCCGCCCTTCTCCATCAAACTCCGCCTGAAACGACCGGGCGAGGGCCGAGAGCCACTCCGGGGGGCAGGTCACGAGCCCCCCCTTCCGGAGAGGCCTCCCGTTTTTATCCCCCCTGTTGCTCAGGCAGAAGAGCGGGCGCAGACGTCCGGCATCCCTCCTGACTGGAGGTGATGCCGGCAGCATGCTGTGACAGTCGAAGGCGACTTCTATGGGCCGGGTATCGATGAGATCGGCCAACCGGTTATGGAACGGGAAGTAGTATCTCTGCAGGAGAATCCCTATCAACTCCTTCCCCGGCACGAACCCCCTCCGGAAGACGGGAGTTCCGTCCTGAGTGATCACCTTGACCACGCCGTCCTGGGTCCGCGGCGGATACTCATAGGGTGCCCGGTTGGTATCGACAAATATACGGGAGACCTCAAAATCGACCAGGGCCTCCGCTGTATCATCAAACCCGTATATGAGGCGGGTATGGGGATCGCTATTGAAGAGTATCTCCCGCCGCGAGAGGTTTATGAGGCCGCGGACCTCGGGCGGAACAGAGATACCGCCGTGGGGGATGGAGAAGAGGAACGGGTAGCGGCCATTCAACCTCTCTTCCCTCCCGCCCGGCGCTTCCAGGAACTTATGCTCATGCTCCTCCTGATAGTATGGGGTCAGCTCGATACAAAAGAGCATCGGCCGCGAGGTATCCGGTTCCGGCAGGATATGCATTTATCTCTGCGGGGTGATTGGGTATTGCGAGGTGAAAGGGGCAGGATGAGAGGAGATGCGGGAAGGGAGCGATGGTCATCGGCTCTGGGCTTTATAATTGCAAGCATCGGGTCGGCGGTAGGGATCGGGAACATCTGGCGGTTCCCCTACATTGTGGGTGCTAACGGCGGCGGCGCGTTCCTGATCCCCTACCTGATCTCGGTCTTCCTCTTCGGCCTTCCCCTGATGATGCTCGAGTTCGCCATCGGGCGCAGCACCGGGAGTTCGGTGGTCTCCGCTTTCAAGTCCATACGGGATCGCCTCTCTTTTGCGGGCATCGCCGTCGCCATCGTCGCAAGCCTTGTAGTCAGTTACTACCTCGTGATCACGAGCTGGGTGCTCGCCTACGCCCTCTTCTTTGCCACTAACCGGCCGATGGACTTTGGTGCATTCACAGGTTCTTATATACCGCTCGTCTTCTTCCTCCTCTCCGGGATAGCCGTCTTTTTGACGGTTCGCTCCGGGGTCAGGGAGGGAATCGAGAGGGTCTCCCGGATCCTCATCCCGGTTCTCGTCGTGATCCTCCTCTTCCTTGTGGTCTTTGCGCTCACCCAGCCCGGGGCTCCGGATGGGATCGCGTTCTACCTCTCTCCCGACTACTCAAGGCTCTCCGACCCGACCGTCTGGACCGCGGCGTTCGGGCAGGCCTTTTTCTCGCTCTCGGTAGGCATGGGCGTTATGCTCACCTACGGGAGTTACCTGGAAGGGGGGAACCTCTTCCGGAACGCCTCCGTCATCGCCGTCGCTGATGTGCTGATCGCGATACTTGCCGGATTCGTGATCTTCCCCCTGGTCTTCACCGCCGGCCTCGACCCTGCATCCGGGGTGAACCTTGCGTTCATCACCCTGCCCGCAGTCTTTCTCGAGATGCGGTTCGGCATGCTCCTCGGGGCGCTCTTCTTTGCGATGCTCTTTGCCGCGGCGCTCACGTCCGCGGTCTCCATGCTCGAGGTTCCGGTAGCTGTCATGATAGATTCACGCGGCTACTCCCGGAAGCGTGCAACGCTCCTCGTCACCGGCGTGATCATGCTCCTCGGTCTCCCGTCAGCCCTCAGCTACACGGCCCTGGATCTCAGACTCTTCGGGTCTCTCCTCCTCGACCTGAGCGATTACATCTTCGGGACGGTCGGACTCATCATCGCCGGGCTGATCATATGCATGGTCGGCGGATGGTATATGGACCGTGCCCGGATCTGTGAGGAGCTCGGCGGGTGTGAGTGGCAGCAGAGAGCCTATCTGGTACTCATCCGCTACTGCGTTCCGGCGGTTCTGGCGATCACGCTGCTCGCAACCCTGATCCAGGCCGGAGGATGAGCGGTAAAAAGAGTTACTCAGACTGGATGAACCAGCCGGTCTGAGTGTTGTCGAGTGTATCGCTGGAGTTTGAGGCGGTCAGAAGGCTGATGGCAATCATCAGAATGGCCGATACCACGAGCGCGTAGAGGCTGAAATGCACCGGGAGCGACGCCACAAACTGGTGCCAGTAGCCGAAGATTGCAGCCGCGGCAAGCCCACCCGCCATGCTCGCGATCGCTCCTTCCCTGGTAGCGCCGCGCCAGTAGAGTCCGGCGATGAGCGGAACCGCAAAAGTCGAGAGCATGACCCCGATGCCCATCCAGATCAACCACGCGAGCATCGAAGGCGGGTTGATGGCGAGCAGGAGCGTACCACCGGCCCCGATGATGATCGCGATCTTCGAGACGAGGAGAACCTCCTTGTCGGGCGCCGAGGGGCGGAGGATGTTTTTGTAGATATCCCATGCAAATGAGGTTCCGACGGTGAGCATTAGCCGGTCGGTCGTCGACATAACCGCTGCAAGGACGATCACAGCAAATAGCGCCCAGAGTGCCACGCTCGGCATTGCATGCTCAACACCGACTATGAAGGCATAGTCCTGTGCGTTCACAGCCTCGGGGAGTACAAGCACTCCCTCCTCGACGAGTGATCGCACGGCAAATCCTGTGAACTTCACAAGGAACATGACTGCCGCGTAGATCGCAAACGCTATGAGCGGCGCCCATTTGAAGTAACGAGCCTCTTTTGCGGCCAGGACGTTGTTGATGACATGCGGCGCGCAGGCGAGGCCGACCATCAGGAGTATGCCGAACGAGACAAGGAACTCCGGCGTCGCATAGGCATACGAGGCGTATGGCGGGCTCGGGTACCAGGGTTCGACGAAGTTCGGATCGATCCCGGCGAGCACGGTGTCGATGTGGACAAGTCCGCCGGCGCTGGCAATGACGGGGGGAGCCATCAGGAGAATGCCGATGATCAGGATCCCGCCCTGGAACAGGGTGGTCCAGGATACGGCGTAGAGCCCCCCGACGACCGTGTAGGCGGTGATGATGACCCCGGCGATGATCAGCGCTTCCCAATGCGTGATGCCAAAGAGCCAGACAAGCACGATGCTGATCGCGGCGTACTGGCCCACCAGGTAGATCAATGAGACGACGATGCCTGCAACGGCCGAGAGCCCACGGAGCGCCCGCGGACTCTCGAATCTCTCTGCAAGGTAGTCCTGGATGGTCATGTAGCCCCGCTTCTTTCCGATGGCCTGGAGCTTGACCCCGAAGACTATGATGCAGAACGAAGCCGAGAGCGGGACGAAGATCTGCTCCCATATACCGGGCCATCCTGAGTTGTAGCCGAACCCGCTGACGCCGAGCAGAGTCATGCCGCTACAGATGGAGCAGACGATCAGGATCGTGAAGACCCAGAAACCAAGCGACCTCCCGGCCAGGATGTAGTCTTCGGTGTTATGGATCTTCTTTGAGGCCCAGCTCCCTATGCCGATGAGCACGACAAAGTAGATCCCGATCAGTGCAAATGTTAGCAGGTCCGCCATTCAGGAGGCCTCCTTGAACCGGAGTCCCCAGAGGGTAAGCACCACGATGACCAGGGCGACGACGGCGCCAAGGATGAGTCCAGTGTGGAAAGGTAATCCGAACAACATGCTATGTCAGCATGTGGCATGCTAACATATAACACGTTCGTTTTGAGCCAGGATACCGCTCTGATCAGGAGAGGAGCTTCATATACCCAAAAAAATGTTATTTGGAACTCTTTACGGTCTTTGTGCCCCGGAGGATTGCAATCTTTCCGGTGCGAACCAGTTCCTTGATTCCGTACTGGCGCAGGAGTTTCTCAAGGGCCTCGATCTTTTCAGTATCACCGGCTACCTGGAGCACCAGTGTCTTTGACCCGACGTCCACGACCTGGGCCCGGAATATATCAGCGATCTGGAGGATCTCGGCACGGGAGGTGCCCGGTTCGGCAGCAACCTTGATGAGGGCGAGCTCCCGCTCCACGCTCTCCCGCTCGGAGAGGTCGGAGACCTTGATGACGTCGATGAGTTTGTTGGTCTGCTTCATCACCTGCTCGACCACAGAATCATCGCCGTTCACCACGATCGTGATCCGGCTCATATCAGGCTCTTCACAGGTTCCGACAGCGAGGCTCTCGATGTTGAACCCCCGGCGCGAGAACATGCCTGCGACCCGGCTCAGGACGCCGGCCCGGTTCTCCACGATGACGCTTATCGTGTGCGGTTTCATTCGTGATGCACCCCGATCATCTCGTTGATCGCGGCCCCCGCAGGGACCATGGGGAAGACATTCTCCTCCCGCTCGATCCTGAAATCCAGGACGTAAGGTCCGTCGGCCGCAAGAGCGGTCTCGAGCGCCTCCAGGACATCCCCCTTCTCCTCGACCCTGATACCCTCAACCCCGTAAGCGTTTGCGATTCCGACAAAGTCCACCGGCGGGAGCTCGGTGTAGGCGTAGCGACGGTCGTAGAAGAGCTCCTGCCACTGGCGCACCATACCGAGGTACATGTTGTTCAGGATCACGACCTTGACCGGGATCTTATAGTGTGCAACCGTCCCGAGCTCCTGGATGTTCATCTGGATGCTCCCATCGCCGGCGATATCGACGACGGGGAGGTCAGGCCGGGCGAAATGGGCGCCTATGGCTGCCGGAAACCCGTATCCCATCGTCCCGAGGCCGCCCGATGTGATCCAGGTCCGGGGTTTTTTGAAGCAGTAGTAGAGTGCAGCCCACATCTGGTTCTGGCCCACCTCGCTTGCGATAACCCCTTCGCCATCCAGGAGGCGGGAGAGCACTTCGATGACGTACTGCGGGCGGAGATGGTCGTCTTCGCGGTAGCGCAGGGGGTACTGCGCCTTCCAGGTGCTTATCCTCGCCGTCCAGCTCGCCGTATCCCCCCGCTTCTGCATCCGCTGGAGGAAGGCCTGGAGCACCGCCTTTACGTCGCCCACGATCGGGACATCGACCACCTTGTTCTTACCGATCTCGGCAGGGTCGATATCGATGTGGATGACCGCGGCGCTCGGCGCGAATGTCTCGATCTTGCCCGTCACCCGGTCATCGAACCGGGCACCTATGGCGATCAGGAGGTCGCATTCGGTGACCGCGTAGTTCGCGGTCTGGGTGCCATGCATACCGAGCATGCCGAGGGAGAGCGGGTGGTCACCGGGGATTGCGCCAAGCCCCATAAGGGTCGTCGTCACCGGGATGGCCGCGGTCTCGGCAAATTTCAGGAGTTCTGCCGACGATCCCGAGTGGATCACCCCGCCGCCGGCGTAGATCAGTGGGCGCTCTGCATCCACGATCAGGTCGAGTGCTTTATCGATCTGGCGGACGTGCCCCTCGTAGGTGGGCTGGTAGCCCCGGAGAGAGATCTTCCCCTGGGCGGTCCCGCCGGCCTTCACCTGACCGTTGGTGACGTCTTTTGGGAGGTCGACCAGCACCGGGCCGGGCCGGCCGGTTCGGGCTATGTAAAACGCCTCCCGGATCACGCGGTCAAGGTCGCCGGCATCCTTCACGAGGTAGTTGTGCTTCGTGACCGGCATCGTGATGCCGGTGATGTCCGATTCCTGGAACGCGTCGTTCCCGAGCATGCCTGTCGGTACCTGACCGGTTAGGGCTACTATCGGGGCAGAGTCCATGTAAGCCGTTGCTATACCGGTTACAAGGTTGCATGCACCGGGGCCAGAGGTAGCTAGGCATACCCCTACCCGGCCGCTGGCCCGTGCGTAGCCATCGGCTGCATGTGCTGCTGCCTGTTCATGCCTCACCAGTATGTGCCGGATCGACGAGTCGTAGAGCTCGTCATAGATCGGCAACACTGAGCCACCGGGGTAGCCGAATATGGTGTCCACCCCCTCGCGCTGGAGCGCGTCAATCAGAGTTCTGGCTCCGGTCTTCATGCTCTTCCCTGAGTAGTCTGTTCATTCCGGCAATAACTGCTTCGACGCTTGCCATGATTATGTCCGTCCTTGCGCCACGGGATGTCACGGTCTTCCCGTCCTTGCTGAGCTTCACCGATACGTCAACGAGGGCGTCGGTGCCGCCGGTTATAGCATCCACGCGGTATTCATCGAGCC
>JAAZIF010000340.1 GCA_012510335.1 Methanomicrobiales archaeon
GCTGGTAGGTGATGACGACCTGTGATACGGTCTTCCCGTGGTGGACCGCGTTATCGATGAGGTTTGAGAAGACCCGGTCGAGCATAGGGTCGGCGAAGATCTCGAGGCGCTCCACCCAGGAGCGGACAGAGACCCCGGGCAGGAGCAGGCACGACGTCACGTTCCGGATCAGCCCCTGCAGGGGCTGCCAGCCCGGTGGCCGGAGCCCAAGATCCTGATAATCCCTTGTGATCTCCGCCCGGCGCTGCACGAACCTCGCATCTTCTTCAAGGCCGTCCAGGTACCGGTGGACGGCGGGGTCAGAGAACTCGTCCAGCCCCCTGCCTATCTGCCGGATGAGCACCGATATCGCGGCCATCAGATCGTTCCGTGTGAGCCGCCCCATCATGCTCAGTTTGGCGTTGGTCTGGCGGAGAGCATCCTCGGCATTTTTCCGGGCGGTGATATCGGCGAGCGTGAGGATGACCCGGCCGTCCGGGAGCCGGCCTCCCGATACGATGACCTGGACAGCAGCCCCGTCCTGGCGGCGGAGGGTTGTCTCGTAGCCATAGACCGCCTTATCCCGACGGATCTTCTCTTCAAAATCTCTCCATGTCTCCGGATCATCAAGGAACCGGGCGACGGGCTCTCCGATCAGGTCTTTTGCTGCAGAACCGAGGAGAGCGGCACCCACGTAGTTAGTCTCCTCGATACACGGTCCGCTCTCCTCAGGCGCGACTATGAATATCCCGGCCTCCGAGTAATTGAAGACCCCCCTGTAACGCTGTTCCTCTTCCCGCAACCTCAGGGAGAGGAGTGAGACGACGGCGCCGATGACGCTGAAGACAACCGCCCGTGCGAGAGCCGCAACGATCAGTTCGACGTCTCCCCCGGTGAAGGGCAGGGCCATCGCCAGGTAGCCGATACTCAGGGCGAGCGAAAAAAGGGTGCCCCGGCGGGGGAACCAGTAGGTGGCAAGTATGATCGGCAGGTAGAATAGGTGTGGGATGACGCTGGTGATGCCGGCCAGAAGCCCGGCGACGTTTGCAGCGAATGCTATGACGACCGATGCCGCAGCCAGAAGGATGCGGGTGTCCCTCTCTGTGGCTCTATGCTCTACGGGCATAAGACCCCCCCCTCCCGGATCCGGGCGCTGGAAGCAGGCGATCTCCTGCCGCCGCTGATGTACGCTCTCTGCATAAATCTCCAGAGGCGTTTTGGCCGCCGGTCCTTAAAAGGGATATGGTCTGGAGCGCCCCATGCAAAGGCATATGCCCTCCGTTCTGTCATTACTGATCAGGAGAGACCATGAGGATCGCACTCCTCCAGGTGAACACAATCGTCGGGGATCTTGCCGGCAACGCCGGCCTTATAGCGGCAGGTGCGCGGGAGGCAGCGCGTTTTGGGCCTGACCTGATCGTGGCCCCGGAACTCTCCCTGACCGGGTGCCCGCCCCGGGATCTCCTCCTTGAGAAGGGATTCGTGGAGCGGAGCCTTGAGGTTCTCGGGGATCTTGCCGCCGACCTCGCGGACGCCCCGCCGGTCCTCGTCGGCCTCGCCGTGCCGGCCCGGCCCCTCATCAACGCCGCCGCCCTCCTCCGGGACGGGGCCATCCGGGAGGTGTTCGGAAAGACCCGGCTCTCCCGGGGTGTGCTCGATGAATGCCGCTACTTCGAACCGGCGGCCGGGGCTCCCCGGGTCTTTTACCTCGGCGGGAGGAGGGTAGGGGTCTCTATCGGTGAGGAGATCTGGCGTGACGGGGGGTCTATGGTAGAACTGGTCCGGGCCGGCGCGGATATGATCATGAACCTCTCGGCATCGCCTTTCGCCGCCGGCAGGCAGGCCCTGCGTGAGGAGGCTCTCTCCCGCACCGCAAGAGACCACCGGACCGCGATCGCCACGGCAAACCTCGTCGGCGGGAACGACGGCCTGGTATTTGATGGCCGGAGTTCGGTCTTCGGCGCCGACGGGACGCTCATCGCCCGGGGGGCGGCATTCGCTGATGAGATCGTGATCGCTGACCTCGACCGCCCCGGCCCGCAGGTGATCGCCCCCGATGATCCGGCGCCTGAGTCCGAGATCTGGCGGGCGCTGGTTCTCGGCACCCGCGA
>JAAZIF010000062.1 GCA_012510335.1 Methanomicrobiales archaeon
GGGTCAGGCAGGAATACGCCGTCGATCTGTTTCGCAGCGATGGCGGTCGTGGCCGCGCCGGGATCCATGGGGACGATGTCGACCTTCGCAGGGTCAACGCCGTTCTTCTCAAGCCATGTCCGGAGGATGGTGTCCTGGATCGATCCCGGCGGGTAGGTTGCGATCTTCAATCCCACGAGATCCTGCGGGCTCTCGTACTGGACACCGGTCCCGACCATGAGGTCGGATCCTTGCGTCTGCACCGCGGCAACGATCTTTGCGTCAAGGCCGCTTGCCAGGGCGGATACGAATGGTGCCGCACCGACGTAAGCGATATCGAGGTCTCCTGCGAGCATCGCCTGCATCTCAGGCGGGCCGGTTCCAAACTGGTAATCGGTCACTTTCGTTATGCCGAAGGGCGCGAGGTCTTCCTGCCACCATCCTTTCTCCATTGCAGTGAAATGGGCGATCTGGTGGGTGCTCGGCTGGTAGCCGATGCGCAGGTGTGTCATCTCGTCGGTCCCGGTGCATCCGGCGACGAGGGCAAACGCCGTGACCAGGGCCACGGCCAGAATTATTGTGGTAATCGGTCTCATAATCTTCACCCGTGCGGGTAACAGTAGGACGATGTAATCTTCATGCTATTGATATATAGTATTGTCGAAAATTCCGTAAATTGTTATCTATTGATAGTAATTTTTGAATAGGTATTTATATCATATGGTGAATCGCCGGCTGATCGGGGTGGCGGATGCGAGACACTTCCGGGTGCGTACCCATGTCACCTCACGCGAGAGGGAGCACTTGCAAACGCCTCTATGGCGAGCTGGGCGCGTCCCCTGCCACCTCACGCGAGAGGGAGCACTCCCCCGTTAGGCGATCCAGGGTGCGTGGTCTTAATCTCTTCCCCGACCAAACGGTAAAGACAGTATGCGTTCGGATCAGATTCGGCAGGGCCGCCTTGCCGGCGAACGTTCGGCCGGCATCGAGCATTTTCTTGCATCGATGGATGCCGACCGCCGGATAGCGGAGGTGGACATCCTCGTGGATATGGCGCACCTCCTCGGGCTCCGGCGGCGGGGGATCATCGATGAGGCGCCGGCCCGCGCGCTGATGGCGGCGCTCCTCGACTTCCACGACGACGGTCTCCCGGCGGAGGCGTTCGATGAGAGGTATGAGGATGTCCACGCCGGGAAGGAGGCATGCCTCATCGGCCGGGTCGGGGAGGATATCGGCGGCCGCCTCCATATGGGCCGATCCCGGAACGACGAGGTCGCGACCTGCGTGAGGATACGCCTGAAGCAGGAGATCATCGATCTCGTGAGATCGCTTGCCGGCCTGAGGGCAACCCTGCTCGATCTCGCCGGCGAACATCTGGAGACGGTGATGCCGGGCTTCACCCATATGCAGCATGCCCAGCCCACGACGCTCGCCCACTACCTCCTCGCCTACGAGCAGGCCTTCTCCCGGGATACATCGCGGCTCAGGGAGGCCTCTGCCCGGGTGGATGTATCCCCCCTCGGTTCGGCCGCGTTCGCCTCGACGGGCTTCCCCCTCGACCGCGACTACACCGCCAGGCTCCTCGGGTTCACCCGGCCGGCGGCAAACAGCATGGACGCTGTCGCTGCCAGGGACTTCGCTATCGAGGTGCTCGGTGATATCGCGGTCTGCATGACGACGGCGAGCCGGCTCTGCGAGGAGCTCATACTCTGGAGCACATCGTTCATCGGTTTTGTCAACCTCGACGACGCCTACTGCTCCTCCTCCTCGATCATGCCCCAGAAGAAGAACCCCGATGTCGCCGAGATCATGCGGGCAAAGGCCGGGACGGCCGCAGGAGCGCTCATCGCCGCTATAGCGATCACAAAAGGCCTCCCCATGAGCTACAACCGCGACCTCCAGGAGCTCACGGTGCATCTCTGGCGGGGGGTGGATGTGGCAGGAGAGTGCATACCGCTCCTATCCGGCATGATCGGGACCGCGGCGTTTGACGTCGAACGGATGGCCGCCGAGGCCGGCAGGGGCTTTTCCACCGCAACGGAGCTTGCCGATGTCCTGGTCCGGGACTATGGACTTCCCTTCCGCACCGCGCATCGGATCGTCGGGCGGGCGGTCAGGCACGGATCGCTTGACCTTTCCACCCTCGAGGCCGCGGCGCAGGAGGCGGCCGGCATCTCGGTCGTGGATCTCGGCGTGACCGACGAGCGGATCGGCGCGGTTCTCGACCCGCGTCATGCCGTCGCGGTGCGGACGATCACCGGCGGTCCGGCGCCCGCAGCGGTCGCGGTGCAACTCGAGGAGCAGCGGGAACTCCTCGACAGGGATGCGGCATGGGCCGAGGAGACGGATGAGGCGCTATCGCGCGCGTTTGATGATCTTATATCCGAATCACGGAGGATGATAACATAACAGGAGTATTTCAGGCCGGCGATCCGGTGCGCTACAGGCACGGCAGTGCCGTGGTCACCGGAACCTACATCGCTGAGCGGGACGGGATGGCAGTAATAAGACTTGAGAGCGGCTACACCATCGGGGCATCGCCGCAGAA
>JAAZIF010000383.1 GCA_012510335.1 Methanomicrobiales archaeon
ATATTGTTAAGGAAAAAGGCACTGAACCGGCGCGAACTTTGCTTGAATCCTATTTTATCTTTGATAAAATACGGGATATGATTAAATTAGAAAACGAGAAAATCCAGTATCTAATCGGCGAGCTTCCGCCGGAAACACAGGAACTTTATCGTTCAATGCTATTATTTATTATGCATAGGGAAAAATAATGGTCACAAAAGAAGTCACCATAATGAATAAACAAGGATTGCATGCTCGACCGGCAACGGCTCTGGTAAATACTGCATCAAGTTTTAAATCGGATATATTTATTAGCCGAGATGATAAAAAGGTTAATGGGAAATCTATCCTGGGACTCTTGATCCTTGCTGCCGAGTACGGTGCAAAATTGACCATAGAAGCAGAAGGTCCCGATGAAGAGGAAGCAGTAAATGCTTTAATCTCCCTTATAAGCGATCATTTTGGAATGGGAAAGAATAGTTAAGCAATGTTGCTAAAAAGCTTAAAAACCCGCGAACTTAGCGGTATCTCTGCTTCACCGGGTATTGCAATTGGTGAGGCATACCTGCGCAGACAGGACATTGATACAAAAATTTATCGTAGTTTTATCCCTGCCAATAGAGTTGAAGAAGAGTTCCAAAAATTGAAAAAAGCGCAGGACTTGGTTGCAGAAGAGTTAGAAGTGCTGCGTAAAAGAGTCACCGCTTTTCTGGGTCCTTCCTACAGTGGAATAATCCTGGCCCAGCTCACTATTCTACGGGATGAGCAAATTCTTCATGAAGTGCGTTCCTATATGGAAGAGCAGCATTTTAATGTAGCCTTTTCGTATCAGCAGGTAGTTAATCAATACCTGGATGCCCTGGAGGAACAATCATCCGAGTATTTTAAAGAGCGTGTAGCGGATATTAGGGATGTAAAACGCCGTGTTTTGCGTGCATTGCTTACGAATAAATCCATGCTAAACACTTTACGGATGGAAAAACCGGTCATCTTTGCGGCAAAAGAGCTGAGTCCCACCGACATCATGATGCTTGCTTCCGAGAGTGTACGCGGTTTTATCACGGAATTGGGTGGACGTACTTCCCATGTTGCAATTTTAGCCAAGACTTTGAAACTGCCCATGCTAATTGCTGTAAAAGATCTCTGTTCTAGTATACAAAGTGGTCAAGAAGTAATTTTGGATGCGAGTCGAGCAAAACTTTGGATACGCCCGGATGCAAATCTTAAGAAGCAGTACGAACAAGAGATACAGGAGCTTGAGGAGCAAGATCGTCGTTTTCTTGCTTTAAGCAGTCAAAAAGCTGTTACCCGAGATGGCTATCATCTGCGTTTATCTGCAAATATCAGCCTGCCTGTTGAGGTCAAAGATGTAATAAGATACGGAGCGGAGGGGATAGGTCTGTACCGCACCGAATACCTCTATATCATGAGGCATCAACTTCCAAAAGAAGAGGAACTTTTTCAGGAATACACTCAAGTCCTTGAACCGCTTTCGGGACTACCGGTGATTTTCCGCAGCATGGACTTTGATGCTGAAAAAATGGCAACATTGGAAAGTCGGGAAATACATCCTGAAGCAAACCCGATTATGGGATACCGTGCCATTCGAATTTACCTGGATAGACCGGATGTCGTTCATACACAGCTGCGGGCAGTTTTCCGAGCTTCAGCTTATGGAAAAATTTCATTGATGTTACCAATGATCAGTCATATTGAGGAGCTTAATGAAAGCTTTGAACATATCCGGAAAGTTAGGGAGGACCTGAAAAAAGAAAACATTCCTTTTGACCCGGATATCCCGCTTGGTATGATG
>JAAZIF010000063.1 GCA_012510335.1 Methanomicrobiales archaeon
CGCGACCTCTACATCAGGGGGTGCGACTTCGTCTTCGGTCTCGCGAGGCCGGCAAGCGGCGTCGCCGTCGTCTCGACCGCCCGTCTCAGGAGCGACTACTACGGCAGGGTGCCGGACGACGGCGACCTGATAGATCGGGCCGCAAAAGAGGGGGCGCATGAACTCGGGCACCTTCTCGGGCTCGGGCACTGTGGAGATCCGGAATGCGTCATGTTCAGGCCGCGGACGCTGGACGAACTGGACCGGAAGAGGAAGGTGTTCTGCCCGGCCTGCAGGGAGGCGCTGGAGAGGGCGCGGCATCACCCTCCCGCCGGCGCATCGATATGATGCTTCCTCCTCAATCACACTGATAGAACCCTTCATGTCCCGCTTCAACCTCAGCCCATCGCTCATCGGGTGGTTCTTCTACCACGACTGCGAGCGCTACCTCCGCTATAACGCAACCCCGGAGCATGAGCGCGCGAAAGCCGGGATACCCGCTGCCGTGATTGACCGGAGCCCTACGACGCAGGCCCTACTGGATGCGGGCATCCGGTGGGAGGAGGAGGTGGTCCGGACGAAAATAGCGGGTAGGGTGCGGATCCCGGAAGGGACAGGCCCGCTCTCAGACCGGTCGTTCTCCATCGAGGAGACCTTTGATATACTCCCGCAACTCTCCCCGAATGAGGCGATCTACCAGTCGACCATCCCGGTCTCGGTCCACTTCCTGCGGAGCTACGGCCTTGACCCGGAGATCCACCGGTTCGCCCCCTGCCGCCCTGACCTGATCCGGCTTGAGATGCGGGACGGCAGAGAACCGCTCCTCTCGGTCATCGATATCAAGGCGAGCAAGGATCTCAGCGTCAGCCACCGAATCCAGGCAACCCTCTATGCCATGATCCTCGATCATGCCCTGACCCTTCTCGGGATCGACCGCCCGGTCGATATGGAGAGGGCGGCTATATGGCTCTACGGGGCAGGCGAGCCCGGGTCGTTCGGGCTTCACTTAAATGTACGGGTGCTCGAGGACTTCTTCAGGCATCGCCTCCGGGGCATCCTCGCCTGCCCGCTTGAGGATGTGCCCTGGCACATAACGCCCCGGTGCGAGTACTGTGAGTTCTACCCCCACTGCCGTGAGGCGGCGGAGGCATCCGCCTCGGTCTCACAGATCCCGGGCCTCTCGGCCGTCGCGCGGCGCTACCTCAGGGAGGCCCCCTGGAGCCCGAGAAAGTCCATAGACACCCTTTCTGATCTCGAGAGGTTCCTTGCGATCCCTGAGAGCGACGATCACCTGAAGAACTGCGGGTCGCTCGCCGGCCAGGGTGACCGCCTGCGGGCGACCGTCAGGGCGCTGCAGACCGGGGAGGCTGTTTTGCATGCTGAGACCTCGCTCGCCCTTCCCATCCACGAGGATATAGGGATCCTTCTGACGCTCCAGAAGGATCCGGTCTCTGACCGGATATACGCGCTGGGGCTGCGCCGGTTCAAGGGAGAGGCGGTCTACGGGACGCCTTCCCGCGAAGCCGTATTCGTCGCTGAGACCCCCGGCGACTGCGCCCGGGTGCGGCGGGAGTTTTTCAGGGCGCTCACAGCAGAACTTGAGGCCGTACACGACCATAACAAGGGCCGGGACTGGGAGAGCCAGAGATCGGTCCAGACATACGTCTATGACGCATACGAGGAGGAGCTCTTCATAAGGCTCCTTCAGGATGCACTTGAGGATCCCGCGACAGCGGAGGACGCCTTACGGCTGCGGTTCTACTACCAGGATCCCGGCGTCATCCAGGGCTCCAGCCACCCGGCAACAGGGGTCTCGTTCCCGCTTGTTGTCCTTACGAGAGAGATCCGCCGATTGCTGGCGCTACCTGTCCCTTTCGCCCTCCGCCTGCCTGACGTCCTGGCTGCCATCCCCTCTTCCCGGTTTGCGTATCAACTCGACCCGGGCAGCCTCTTCTGGTACGAACAGAGCAACGCGCTCAGGAGTGACGCTATCATAATGGCATGGCATGGGGGGAGGCCGGAGGCCGCGGACTGGGTCAGGCACGAGATCTCACGACGGCTGCTTGCGGCGGGCAGCGCCCTCGACGGCCTTCGGGAACGGGTTTAGGGCGATCTGGTGCGGTGGCCTGAGAAGTTCCGGTTCCCGCGCCCGTGGGAGACCGATATGCCGGAGATATCGCGCCTCCTCTTCATAACGGAGTACGAGTCGGTGATGGGCGCGCTAAGGATTAGAGAACTCCGGGGCAGACCGTGGGCCGCGCGGGTCCGGGACGGAGTCAGTATACCCGTCCGGAGGATCGAGGGGAACTTCTGGAAGGTGCTTGCTCCGCTTGACCTCTCGCTCTTCGAGCAGACCAGGGCGTTCAGCTACATCCTCGTGCCGGATGGGGATGCGGGGGAGGAGGCTCAGATGGCGTTTGATGACCTCCGCTACCGTAGCAGCCCGAACCCGGGGAAGAGCGGTGTCTGCTTTGCCAGGATCCATGATGAGATCGCTGACAGGAGCGCCGGGCAGGTCAGGGGGCTTGTTCTTGAGGCAGCCTGCGGCAGGGGTTTTCCGTCATTCGCCGGGGGTGATCTTGCTGTGCTGCACCCCCGTTTCACCGATTTTACAGCGCCGCGCCACATCGACCGTCTCCTCGCCCTGGGAGGAGAGCCCGGGAACGCGTTCATAAGGCTCCTGCGGGATCCTGGGGGGTTTGCCGCACCCGTCTCCGGGTCGGAGGAGGTCGTCCGTGATGCCAGGAAGCTCGCCCTCGGCCCCGGCAGGTTCACCCCGAGCCAGGACCGGGCATTCCACCATGTGCTGACGAACCGCCTGACCCTGGTCTGGGGGCCGCCGGGGACCGGGAAGACGCATTTCCTCGCAACAGCCATCCTCTCCCTGGTCAGAGCCCGGAGGGCGCATAAGGAGCGGATCAGGGTGGGTGTTTCGGCGTTTACCCATGCCGCCATCGAGAACCTGCTCGTCAAGGTCCAGGACTCGGTCGACGGGTTCGGCCTCACGGCAGCCCTCCCGATCTATAAACTCCGGAGCCTCAAGACGGATCAGGGCGGGCGGAACCTTGAGGTGTTGCCCCATGACCGGGCCGGGAGCGTCGCCGGCTACCCCTCCCTCCTCGTCGGCGGGACGGTGCATAGCCTCGGCAGGCTCGATAAGGCTCTCCCGTCCCTCGATCTGCTGGTCATCGATGAGGCCTCACAGATGAGGCCTGCCGAACTCGCTATGGCGATCTCCCTGCTTGCTGAAGGCGGAAGGCTCGTCCTTGCAGGGGATGACCTGCAGCTCCCTCCGATCATACAGGGTGAGTACCCGGTGCCGGAGGATGGCCTCCCCGGGCTTGAGGGCTCCATATTTGCCTATCTCCGGCACCGCGACGACCCGAAAGATCCCGTCTACACCTGCCAGCTCCAGGAGAACTGGCGGATGAATCAGACCCTCTCGCGGTTCGCGGCAGAGACGCTGTATGGCAGCGGTTATGCCCCCGCGACCGATGAGATCGGGAGGCGGCAGATCGCCCTTGCCCCGTCTCTCTCCCCTGGAGCGCCTGAGGATGACTGTATCGGGTGGATCCTCGACCCCGCATACCCGCTCGTGCTCTGCGTGCTCGAGAACGTCAGGACGACGGTCGAAAACCCGATCGAGGCGGAGCTGGTCGCCCGGCTTGCCCGGACGCTCCGGGAGAGACTCATATCCCCTGGTTCGGGGAGCCCGTACCCGGCGACCGAGGACGGGGATTATCTCTTCTGGCGGCACGGACTCTTCATAATCAGCCCGCACCACGCCCAGATCGGCGCCATCCGGAGCCGCCTGGCCGGGGAACATCCACCGTTCGTGGACACAGTCGATAAGATGCAGGGGCAGGAGGCCGAGGCGGTCATCGTCAGCTACGGGGTGAGTGATGTAGAGACCGCGCTCGGGGAGGCCGGGTTCATCTACAGCCAGAACCGCCTGAACGTCTCGCTGACCAGGGGCAGGGCGAAGTGCATGATCTTTCTTCCCCGGCCGCTGCTGGAGCCGCCGCTTGAACTCGTGCAGGACGAGAAGGCGGAGGTGGGGCTCCGGCATATGCTCGACCTCCAGGAGTTCTGCCGGGCCCGCGGCGAGGAGCGGACGTTTGACCTCGACTGGATAGAGGGGGCGGCAGGGGTCAGGCTCACCGTGTCCCGGGGCGCCTGAGGGCCTGCCCGACCCAGCACACTTATACCCGGTAATTCGATACCTTTAGAGATAATATGCCATCGATTCCCGAAAGATCCCTGATCTGCCTCGTGCTCACTGCCGGGATGGTCGCCTGTATATTCACCGCAGGCTGTTCCATTCCCGGCGGGCAGCCGGAGATCGTCTCCAGTCTTCCCGGCGCTGACCTTATCATCCACTTCATCGACGTCGGGCAGGGTGATTCGATCCTGGTAGAGTTCCGCGATAAGACCATGCTCATCGATGCCGGCGAGCGCCATATGGGGGAGCGGGTCATCGCTTACCTCCAGGAGAAGGGGATCGAGAGCCTCGACGTGGTGGTGGCAACCCACGCGCACTCCGACCATATCGGCGGCCTCGGCGACGTCATATCCGCCTTCCCTGTCGGTCACTTCATAGATGCCGGTCAGCCCCACCCCACCGCGACCTACGAGAGACTGCTCACCCTGGTCGAGGATCTGGGGATACCGTATACAGCGGCGAGGCGCGGGCAGACGGTTGCCCTCGACCCGGACCTTGAGATCCTGGTCGAGAACCCGGGCTCAAAGCCCCTCGGGGACATAAACGAGGACTCTGTAGTCCTGAAGGTGACCTACGGGGAGATCTCCTGTCTCCTGATGGGCGATGCCGGAAAGCCGGCTGAGGAGAGCATGATGAAGGCCGGGCTTGACCTCGACGCCGATGTCCTGAAGGTCGGCCACCACGCGAGCCGGCACGCATCCTCGGCCGGGTTCCTCTCCGCGGTCAGCCCCACGGTCAGCGTCATCACAGTCGGTGAAGGGAACGATTACGGCCACCCACACGCGGAAGCGCTCGAACGACTGCAGGCGGCCGGCTCGCGGATCTACCGGACCGACCGTGACGGGACCGTCGTCGTCGCCACCGACGGGAAGGTGCTTGCGGTCACGACCGACAGGCGGCCGTCCGCCACGCTGACGGCCCGGCCGAGGCCGACAGCGACCGCTGCCCCCCCTCCAGGCGTGCATGTGGTTGACCTGGATCTCCTGGATGAGATGGTCGTCATCGAGAACACCGGGGCGACGGCGGTCAACCTCACCGGCTGGACGATCACCGACGAGGGGATGCGAAATACCTATACCTTCCCGGTATTCACCCTTGAAGCGGGGGCCGATGTGACCCTTCATTCCGGCCCCGGCAACGATACGGTGACCGACCTCTACTGGGGCCGGAAGAGCCCGGTCTGGAACAACGATGGCGACATCGCCACGCTCGCCAACCCGCATGGCGGGATCATGAGCATCCTGGAGCGGTGAGGATGCAGGACGGGTCAACCTTCCAGGTTAGCCTCGACCGGGTCGAGGAGGGGCTGGCGGTTCTCCTCATCCGGGAGGAGGAGGCGGTTCGCCTCACCCTCCCCCTCTCTCTACTCCCCGAAGGCGCCCGGGAGGGTGATATCCTCGAGATCTCGATCCGCCGGGACAGCGAGGCGACAGCGGAGGCGAGGCAGCGGGTGGCGGAGCGCATTGAGCGGCTGCAAAGGAAGGGTCACGAGTAGCCTCTCACCACCCGTTACTCAGCGGTTGCAGCGGCGCCCTGTGCTCGACCTATTCCGGATGCCCCGGGCGAGCCCCCATGCCAGGACCGGAAACATTATCATCTCTCGCCTCTCCCGGTGCAACATCACCGGGAGGTGAGCGGGATTGGTTGATGTTGTCAAACGGGATGGCAGGAGAGAGGCCTTCGTGCGGGAGAAGGTGACCGTGAGTGCCATGAAAACGGGTGCGCCGCCGGAGGAGGCCCGGGAGATCGCGGAGGCGATCGAGAGGGAGGCATACGACGGCATGCCTTCTCACGAGGTTCGGCGCCGGGTGCTAGAACACCTCCGTGACCGGAACCCGGAGTGGGAGGAGAACTGGCTCATGTATGACCGCGCCGTTAAGAGGCGCGGGGAGGCTGTCGCAGGGCTTCCCGCCCGCTGAGTTCGGCATTGCAGAGAATCACCCCGGCGCGGAGGATATGGTTCTCATTCCGCGGCGCTCACCACTTCGCGTAGCGTGAACCGGAACGATGCTCCGAGATCCGGCTTTCCCTCCACCCGGTCCTCAACCCATATCCGACCGCCGTAGCGCGCAACAAGCATCCCGACGATGTAAAGGCCGAGCCCCTCCCCGTATCCCTGCTCGAAGAGATGAAATACCTTCTCTTTCTCCTCATCAGGGATGCCGTGGCCGGTATCCTCCACGGCCACCATCACCGCCTGATCCTCCCCGGGAAAGTTCCCCACCCGGATCGTGATCCCGGCATCCGGTCCGCCGAACCTGACGGCGTTGCTGATGAGGTTCTTAAAGACCTCGGGCAGCAGGTCGTCCGCCCAGACCTCTGCCGTGGAGCCTACAAAGGAGATATTCACCTCCGGTATACGGTCGAGCTCGGCACTGATCGTGCGGCTGAGATTGACCGGTTTGAGATCGGGCGCCTCCTGGCTTATGCGGCGGATGGTCGCGACATTCTGGAGGATGCCGGCGCTCTTCCGGATGCTCTCCCTGAGTCTCTTTGCATACTCGACAGCATTCTCATCCAGCATATCGATCAGGAGATCGCAGTAGAGGCTCGCGACATTTCCTGCGTTCTTTATGTCGTGGGTCATTATATCCAGGTAGAGGTTCATCTCGCGGTGGGCTGCCTCCAGTCGTTTGTGGAGCATGCTCCGGAGGACGCCAGAGCCGATCTCTCTCCCGATGGCCTCAAGGAGGTGGCGCTCCTCGTCCTCAAACCCCTGCTTTTCCCTGCTCCCGACGAAGAGCGCGCCGACCACGACCGACTCCGCAAGGATCGGTATGCAGGCAAGGGTTGATACACCGAGCGATGAGAGGATCCTTCCCTCGATCCTGCCGGGGTTACTGCGTAGCTCGATGTAGCGCGGTTGCCCGGCGACGAATATAAAGTTCCAGGGCCAGTTATGGATCTTTATCGTCATGTTGCGCGCGAGGTGCTTTGCCGGGACGGCGTGGTGGCAGCGCGTGAGTGCCAGCGTCCGCTCCGGGTTTAACATGTAGGTCTGTCCCACATCGAGGCCGAGCAGGTCAAGGGTCTTTGAGAGCGATGCCTCAAGCAGCTCATCGAGCGAGAGAGAGGATGCGGATACCCTCATTATATGGTTGAGCACCAG
>JAAZIF010000064.1 GCA_012510335.1 Methanomicrobiales archaeon
CGGTGCTCCCCACACAGGCGCCGGGTGGGGCACAGATTGCGAAGAACCACTCCGGCGGGCTCTACATCGACTCCTACCCGCCGGACATGACGATCATCCTCGACAACAAAAAACAGATCTGGAAGACTCCCCGGGTCATCTACGGTCTCCGTGAAGGCCTGCACACCATCAACATCGAAGAGAGCGATCCGTCCGGGAAGAAAGAAGAATCCAGCTACCGGTTTGAACCACGCCAGGCCTGGGTCTACCCCGATGCGATCGCACCGGTATCCCTCGACGGCCTGACAACCAGGCGCTGGAAGACCATCCGGATAGATTCAGAGGCCTATGTGGGTGCGAAGTTCACCGTTAACGGGTTCTACCCGGCCGGCACCATCCCGGGCGATGCTGAGGTCGAGGGCACAAAGTCCTGGGTCACGGTCCTCTGGAAGGAGACCTACCGCTCACACGCGATCTCACCGAGGGTCGAGAGCGGTGAGACATGCATGATAGAACCCGGTGGTGAGAACCTGGTCTCGATCAGCATCCGGTCAAGCCCTGAGGGCGCCGGGGTCTTCGTCGACGGGTTCCCCACCGGGAAGGTCACGCCGTGCCGGGTGGACGGCCTCTCGCCCGGGCAGCACCGCATCCTCGTCTCAAAGCCCGGGTACCTCCCCGCCGAAGAGGTCATCAGTATACCGGAGGGGGCCAGGACCGGCGGCACCATCACCTGCACGCTCCGGGAGTATGTCAGCGGCGACCTCCTCATCGAGAGCACGATCCCGGACGCAAAGATCTACCTCTACGGCCGGTACACAGGCGAGAAGGTACCGCATACCTTCTCCGGGATGAGCATCGGCACATACGATGTCAGGGTTGTCTCCGAGGGTGATTCGAAGACTATCTGGGATGTGCTGGTGACTCCAGGAGAGACGACCATATACAGGGTGGTGCTCAAGGAGTGAACAGGGTGAGGTGGATCTCTGCACTGGCGGTCGTGCTCCTCGTCCCGGCGGCATCAGCGGCCATCATATGGGGCCCTTACGTCACGAACACCACCGCAGACTCGGCGACGATCAACTGGAAGGCGACCGGGAACGCCACGGGATGGGTCGAGTACTCCCCAGAAGGCAGCGAGACCACCTGCATGGTCTCCTCCGGCGAGGAGGGCATGCACCGCGTGCATATCACGGGACTCCTGCCGGCAACCACCTACCACTACCGGGTCGGCGCCGGCGATGATACAGTGGAGGGCTGCAGGTTTCGGACATTCGGGGATCAGGTATTCACCTGTATCATATACGGCGACAGCCAGGGGCAGAGACCCTTCTTTGCGCAGACCGAGCGGCACGGCCTTGTGGCGGAGAGATTGGCCGGAGAGGAGGAGATCCTCTTTATCGTTCATACCGGCGACTTCGTCGGTGATGAGTCGGAGTGGGATGAGTTCTTCGCTATAGCAGGGCCGGTGCTCAGGAACACGACCCTTGTGCCGGTGGCGGGCAACCATGACGGCCCGGTGGAGACATTCTCCGCGATATTCGGCCTCCCGCCCCGCTACTCCTTCGATGCCGGCAGCCTCCACGTGGCCGTCCTCGACAGCAACGACCGGGCATGGGCTGACATGAAGACACAGACCGCCTGGCTTGAGGAAGACCTCGCATCCCCCATGCCCCGGAAGATCGTGGCGTTCCACCACCCGCCGTTCAGCTCCGACCGGAAGCATCCGGGCGGAGACCTGGCGATCAGGGCCGAATGGAGCGGCATCTTCTCGCAGAGCGGTGTTGACGCGGTCTTTTGCGGGCACACCCACACCTACGAGCGCTACCGGGTGGGCGGGACGGAGTACTTTGTCACCGGGTGCGGCGGCGGGCCGTTCTATCCCCTCGCAGAGGAGAAACCCGAGGGCTACCAGGCAGGCCACGAGAGGGTGCTCGGGTACATCCGGGTCACCGTCAGCCCGGAGTCGATCGATGCGGAGATGGTAGCGGTGGCAGAGATCACGGAGGAGGGCGGGGTGACGATCTACCCGGCAGGGACCGTCATCGATTCCGTCCGCCTCCCGGCGGATGCTGCACCACAGGAGAGCGTGGCTGCCGGGTGGTGGGTTGTGCCGGCGGCTCTCCTCGGCGCAGCGATATTAACTGGATTAAGGCGATGATGATTATGCAGAAGAGACTCATATGGATGCTGCTCACGCTCCTCTGCGCGGGCATGCTTGCAGGCGCCGCATCGGCGGCTCCGACAACCGAACTACACGTTGCAAAGATCGCAGAAGACGGGGTCACCATCATAGACGAGACGACGGTCGACTACCGCTGGATGGAGGAGAACCTCCCGGTCCTCGGGGATGGTGTGACCCACTACTACCACCAGGGGCCGGTCTTTGAAGGGGACAAATGGGATCCCCAGGAGACGACAAACTTCAAGGACCGGGGAGCCGTGAAAGGGACGAACGTACGCGACCTCGCTGACCTGGTCGGCGGCGCTGAACCCGGGGATGAGATCATGATCCGGGCGGCCGACGGTTACCACGTCGAGTTTGCCTACGAGAACGTCTACGAACCCGACCCGCGCCAGGGGCCCATGGGGATCTGCTGGTACAACGGCGCCGAGGCGGGAGCGGGCGAGCGGCAAGGATGCGGCTACGTCCCTGACTACTACACCGGGATGCGCCTCGTCTTCTTCGCGGATGACTCATCCAACGAAGAAGGCCTCCACGTCTACGGGAACTGGGATATGCATGAGACGCTCCCTGACTCGGCACAGCATTTCTATGACCTCTACCCCTCCACCGGCGGCCTTACGGTTAAGTGGATAGATGAGGTCCGTGTCTACTCCGGCGGCTTTTCGGGTGAGCGGGGAGCCCTTGCGTCGTCCCTAAACCCTACGGAGGTGAAGGCGACTACGGAAGCGGCAAAAACCTCCCTCCCTCTCGTGGTGACGCTCGCGGCGGCACTCGGGGCAGCGGCGCTGCATGCCCGGCGGGAGACGTGATCCCGGTGCGCCGGATAATCCTCGTGCTGATCGGTGCCCTGATCCTCGCGTCCGGCTGCCTTGACACGACACCCGCCGATGACTACCAGGACTGGAACCTGACGCTTGCCGGGGATGAGGAGATGGTCCTCACCCATCCCGAGATCAGGGCGCTACCGGCCGCCGAGGGCTACGGCTACTCGGTCTCGACGGTTGGCATCAAACACGGTCCGAACCGCTATCGCGGCGTGCCCCTCGCTGATCTCGTTCTGGCAGCCGGCGGCGCCGGAGAGGATGACCTGGTCTACGTCTCGGCGGAAGATGGATATCTCTGGGTCTTTGGTATGGACCAGGTGAGGGGGGAGGGGTTCTTCACCTTCGATGAGAACCTCAAGGAGGTTGCACCGCCGCCGCTCCGCGTGATCCTGGCCTACGAGCAGGACGGAAGTCCATTGCCCTTCAATGAGGGCGGGCCGCTCCGTCTCGTCATCATCACAGAGAGCCCCGACGTCATAACCGAGGGGAGCTCGTGGGTGAAGTGGGTTGACCGGGTCGAGGTCCAGAGGCGATGAACCGCCCTGCGGCTCTCGCCGTCCTCCTCCTCCTGGCGGTATCAGCGGGCTGCACCGATACCGGCCCTGAGCGCACCACCCTCATGGTGATACCGGCCGGCAGCCTCCTCTACCCTCTTGAGGATATCGAGGCCGCCTTCGAGAGCCAGCACCCCGATATCGACGTCCGCATCGAGGGGCACGGGAGCATCCAGGCCATCAGGCAGGTGACGGATCTCAGGAGGGAGGTTGATGTCGTAGCGGTCGCGGATGCGTCACTTATACCGGATATGATGTACCGCCCGATGCCGGAGGGGGACGGTAACTATACCGACTGGTATATCGCCTTTGCCGAGAACGAGGTGGTGATCGCCTACACCGGTAAGAGCATCGGCGCGGATGAGATCACGCAGGATAACTGGTACCGGATCCTCTCCCGCCCGGATGTGCGGGTAGGGTTCTCAAACCCCATGCTCGATGCATGCGGATACCGGGCGCTCATGGTGACGGCGCTTGCCGAGGAGTACTGTGAAGAGCCCGGACTCTTTGAGGCGATCATAGGCGGATCCTTCGATCCCCCTCTCCAGGTAGACCGCACGGATGGTGTAGCAGAGATCACCCTGCCGGAACTGATGAGGCCGGCGGGTGATAAGGTCGCCATCCGTGACGGGAGCATATACCTCCTCTCGCTCCTGGATGCCGGCGGGATCGACTACGCCTTCGAATACCGGAGCGTCGCAGAGGACCACGGGCTTTTGTGGATCGATCTGCCCCCCGAGATCAACCTTGGTTTCGCGGAGCATGCCGACGATTACCAGAAGGTGCATGTGACCCTCGGGTTCAGGCGGTTCCAGTCCATCGGGAGCGAGCGGATTGGCCTGCCGATCGTCTATGCCATGACCATCCCCGCAGACGCACCGCACCCGGATGAGGCGAGGATGTTTGTAGACTTTGTCCTGGAATGCTTCCAGGACGGCTGGCCGAAATCCGGCACCGCTACGGTGGCTGACAAACAGATTTTCCGGTAGGGGCGGAGATCCCCTACCCGATCACGATATCGCAGTACACCCCATCGACCGGCTCGACAAAGAGGATCGCCTTCCCCCCGATGAAGGCAGGTTTCGGGAACTTCCGGAGCGCCACGAGACCCTCATCGACCACCGCGCCGTCACGCGTCATGACCTGGTCGACGCCGGATGCCAGGATCGCATCGACCGCCTGGGTGCCCTGGAGATTCCGGATCGCGCCCTTTATGATGAACCGGCCGTCGTTTGCGGATGCGGCAAGCCCGATGCCGGCGAGCGCGCCTATCACGCCGTCCTCGGTGCCGCCGAGCCCCTTGAGGCGGATCCCCGCCGCCCGCGCAAGCCCCCGCGCCTGACCCTGCGTCACGACACTCTTCTTCGCCGTGAGCCCGAAGGTGCGGATCTCATACCCGATCTCAGGTGTTGTCGCGACGCAGATCCCGGGGTCGCTCCCCTCGATGAAGTCGGAGAGCATCAGTTCCTTCGCGGCCGAGAAGATGTCGGCCCCATTGCCCGCATCCTGGATGTGGATGACCGCGCAGCTGTTGTGCGAGGTATACGGGATGGATGGGTGGACATAGAGCTGGTGGCGGGTCACCCCTGTGACCGGGTACGACCGGGCAAGCTCAGCTGCAATCATGCGGGCGAGTCGTCCGGTTCCCCGGGACTCGAGGGTGTCGGTGTCATCAATGCCAAGGTAGAGAGTCATGTGATCGCTCGTCTCTCTATATCAGCGCGCGAAATTTAAGAAACCTCCTCCGGAGTTAATCAAAATAGGTTTACTAAAGGGCCGCTCACGCCCTGATTATGGTGCCGACACGCTCACCGTTAATGAGTCGTGTGAGGTTCCCCGGCACATGAACGTTCACCACCTTGATCTCCTTGACATGAACAGCATCCCGGAGCAGCTCGACCGCCATACCCTCAAGCACCATATCCTCAAGATCCATCTCCATGAGTTCGTCGGCCGTTATATCCGCTATGAACTCGGCGTCGGGGTTTGCAAGCGGATCCTCGGTGTAGAGGCCGTCCACGTTCTTCCCGAGTATGCAGTTCTTTGCGCCCACGACCTCGGCCATAAGGAACGCACCGGTATCGGTCCGGTGCGGCGGTATGCTGCCGAGTCTCGGCGGGTGCTCGTAGAGTCCGTAAGGCGGTGTGCCCTGCACAACCGGCAGCATCCCGAGCGATATGAGGGAGGGGAGGTTCAGGAGGTCGTCGGTGTGGATCCGGACGCCGTTATACTTCGAGAAGAGGAGCGATATCATGATCGCGTTCTGTTCGCTGATCTTGCCCGCCAGTTCCGCGAGCACCCCGGTCGGCATACCGAGGTCGATCCCGACATCGAGTATGTGCCGCGTCCGGGCGCCGCCGCCGGTGGCGACAAGGATCTTGTGATCCAGGGAGAGTTCACCGATCTCTTCTATCAAAGGGTAGATCACCTTCTTCCCGTAATCTATGACGCCGTGGCCGCCGATCTTGATCACGTTCAGGTCAGGCATGATCCGGATCTGCTGGATTTTTGCGGTCTCACGCATAAGGCCCCGCCGGACAAGGCTCTCGCCCCGCAGCTTCGATCCTATCTCAATTCGTCCTTTCATGGTTAGTCATCCCAGTACTGTTTGAACATGGAAAGTATTAAGTAACTTCGTGGTATATCTGCTGATATACCAACTGATTGGGAGGTGATGAACTGATGAAAATCTATGCACGAGAGCGCCAGAAGGTCGGCACCGGCGTGAGACAACCGCGTTTCCGCGTCGTCGCCGTCGCCGAAGAGAAAGGCGATGATAAGCACCTGAAGGTAGAGGGCGTCCACTTCCGGAAGATCGAGCTCGAAGAGATAGCAAAGGATCTCGGGGCTGAGATCGTCTACCTTGAGGAGATGCCCGAGGAAGAGCGGGGCGAGATGAAGAAAGAGGCGGTGTAACCAGACCGGCCCTCTTTTTCCCTTCATGCGCCAAACCATTTCTACGATCAGATGTCCACCCATGAACACGACGAGATGCTCGAAGCGGCCATACAGATTCTCCTCAAAGAAGATCGTCAGATAACCATCAGTTTTTCTCCAGGCGGCATCTCCATCCGTTTCCCCACAACCCGAAAACTCGCCGATTACCTCGGCATCCCCCACTACTACGTCCTGCCCCGGTTCGGGGCGATGGAGCGGGATGGTCTGATCACCCGCGTTGAGAGGGTCGGTATATCGACCACGGTTGCAGGGACGAAAGAGCTCCTCAGGCTCATGGCGGAACGCTACAGGGAGCGCGCGGAGGAGATCCTGAGTAAAGAGGTTCTCCAGGCGCTGCAGGCCCACGCAGGCGGCAGCATCAGGTGAACTATCCTGCGTATTTGAGGGAGGCAGCCTTCGCCCCGGCTGCCCGCAGGCAGGGTATACCCTTCGGGGATCAATCGCCACGGGGCTGTCTGAGGCCGGAGAGTGATCTTCATACCGGCAGGCGATGGGGCAGGTATATGTATGAGGTCAGGAAACAGGTCTGCCCACCTGGTGCGGATGGCCCGGGGATGCAGGCGGACGAGTTGCAGGGGATCCTGATCGGCAATGGCGCGGTCATGCTACAGCCGCCGGCCCCCTTCTGCCGGGGATGCACCGGAGAGACCCAGGAGTGGACGATGTATGAAGAAAATTGACCTTTGCGCAGCGCATGGGGAGAGGGCGGTGGCGTTCGGCCGCATCCTCATGTGCTGTCTGATCTTCTGCATGCTGCTTTCGGCAGTACCTGCCGGGGTAGCAGCGGCGAGTGAGGTTGTCTCGTTCCCGGATGCCAGCCTTGAGGCTGCAGTGCGCGATGCGCTGGGTAAGCCCGGGGGGGATATTACGGCTGACGATATGGCCACACTCGATATTCTTGATGCGGATGATGAAGAGATCAGCGAACTATCGGGGCTTGAGTATGCGGTCAACCTGCGGGTTCTCGACCTCGAATCAAACGAGATCGGTGACCTGGGCCCACTTGTCAACCTGACCGGTCTGCGGGATCTCGACCTCGAATCAAACGAGATCGGTGACCTGGGCCCACTTGCCAACCTGACCGGTCTTCGGGATCTCGACCTCGAATCAAACGAGATCAGTGACCTGGGCCCACTTGCCAACCTGACCGGTCTGCGTGATCTCGACCTCGAATCAAACGAGATCGGTGACCTGAGCCCCCTGGTTGCCAATAGCGGGCTCGGCCCTGGTGATTCCGTGGATTTGCGCCGTAACTACCTCGATCTCACCCCGGGGTCCGCCGCGATGAGTGATATCGAGACACTTGAAAAGAGAGGGGTAGACGTCAGGTATATACCGCAGCATAGGTGACGACCCCGCACACCGTCTCGCAGGAAGTCCTGGAGCGGCGGAGTGCTGTCACGGGGGCTGGCAGGCCGGGGAACAGGAGAGATGGCCGCCCCCGCCGGAGCCCATGGCAGAACTGCGGGATCCCCGGCGATTCAAGAGAAGGAGTTAACTCTCTTCGCTGCCCATCTCCCTCCTGCAAAGCAGGTGAGCGATCCTCTTCTCATCGGCGGGGTGCCCCTAGACGCATTCTTAGTGTTCCTCTTCCTCGGCAACCTCGCATACCTCCTCCTCCGGCGGGCGCTCGACGGGCGGGTCTCCCACGGGACGGCGGCTATCGTGCAGTACAGCGTCATCATCGCCGGGGTCTACGGAGGCGCCCGGTACCTCCTCGCCTTCGACCTGAGGGCTTTTGTCGCATCACCCGGTATCTTCATAGCCGTCTCATCGACACGGATCACACAGAATTGCCGGCATCGACACAGATGCGGACTATACTCCCGGTCTGCCGCACCGTTCTGATGCAGCCAGAGAGGATGTTCTTCCTACTCTGCAACGGTGTAGTCTTCGAGAGATGGATATTCTCTGACCGGACCGGCATACCGTTCTCAACCTTTATCCGTGCGGGGTGAAGGGGCAGAGCGGGATGGCCCCGGAGCTTCAGGCCGGGGATGGAAGCGGAGCCACCTTTTACCCCGCACAGATAAATCCAGGCAATGTTAATCAGATATACTTCCCAGATGAGACAGACCCCGGCATGCTCCATCCAGAACATCCAAAAAGGTTTGAGTACATAGGATAAGAACAATGGAAGGGAGCAGCGGCACCGGCGAGCGCGGCATCAGGTTCACTCTCGAAGAGATTGCCGGATCCGTGGGCGACTTTGGCACCATATTCCCCATCATGCTCGGGGTCGCCATCGTCTGCCCGGACGTGAACATCAGCCACTTCTTCCTCTTCCTCGCTGCCTGGTTCATATTCGCGGGGCTCTACTACCGCCTCCCGATCCCGATCGAACCGATGAAGGCGATCGGTGCCGTTGTCATCGCCGGAGGACTATCCGGCGGCGAGATAGTGGCATCCGGCCTCATCATAGGCGTGCTCTTCCTCGCCCTCGGCCTTACCCGTAGCATGACCTGGATCGGGGACCGGATACCGAAGAGCGTCATCCGCGGCGTGCAGGCCGGGCTTGCGCTCATGCTCCTGAAGACGTCGATAGGCTACATCGTCCCGGATCCCGTCTTTGCGGCCATATCCATCGCGATAATCCTCATATTCTTTGTAGCATCGCAGCGCACCAGGGTGCCGGACGTCTCGGCGCTGCTCGTCCTCTTCATCGGGCTTGGCGTCGGTATAGCCACACAGGGGATGCCGCCGTTCCGGCTTATGCCCCTCCCGACCCTGATCCTACCCGCATCGGCGGACTTCATAGCAGGCACCTGGGATCTCGCGCTCCCCCAGATACCGCTCACGCTCACAAACGCCATCCTCGCGACATCGCTCCTCACCTACGACCTCTTCCCGAAGAAAGGCGTCAACCCGGACCGTCTCTCCGGGACGATCGGCCTTATGAACCTCATATCGACACCGCTAGGGGGGTTTCCCATGTGCCACGGCGCCGGGGGGCTTGCCGCCATGTACCGGTTCGGCGCAAGGACCGGGGGGTCAGGGATCATCGCCGGCATCTTAATCCTCATATTCGCCATCGTCTTCGCTCCCCCGGAGGTGCTGACCCTAATACCCCTCGGGGTCTTTGGCGCGCTCCTGGTCTTTGTAGCGCTTGAACTCGGGAAACACAGCGCGAAGACCGAGTCGTACCTCGTCACGGCAACGGTCGCCATACTCACGCTGGCACTCAACCTCACCGTCGCGTTCATCGTCGGTATGATCCTCGCCTACGCCAGGGAGTACTGGAAGAAGGGATCAGAGACCTGAGTTGCTGCCGCAGGATTCAATAGCCCGCCGGAAGAGATAGGGAGGGGGGTTTTCATGGATGGTATCACCCTGCTCGGTCTTATCGCCGGAACGCTCACGACGCTCTCGTTTGCACCGCAGGTTATCAGGGCATGGCGCACGCGGTCGACCGCCGACCTCTCGCTTGCGATGCTCATCCTCCTCCTCACCGGCATCCTGCTCTGGCTCGTCTACGGCGTGATGAAGGAGGATCCCGCCATCATAGCGGCAAACGGCGCCACAGCCATCCTCCTCTTCCTGATCCTCTCGATAAAAGCAAAGCACGGGTAAGCGATCCGCTCACCCGCGGATGAGATGGATCGCCGCTGCCTCGATCGAGAGGGCTACCGCGATCCCCGGGGCGAGAGAGAGATCCTGCACAGCCCGCCAGGGGAGAACCGCGACCAGTTCCACGCCGCAGTCCACCTTCACCTCGGCAACGGGGCCATCCTCCACGACGGCGGTGACCGTCCCGGCCGCCGTGTTCCGCGCGCCGCCTCCGCTGCCGATGATGACATCACCGGCCCGGATACAGAGCGTGACCGCCTCACCCACCGCCGCATCGGTCACCGCCTTGAGGATCAGCCCGCCGAGATCCACCGCCGCATACCCGTCATTTCTCCCCACAACGGTCCCCTCCAGGATGTTCTCTACCC
>JAAZIF010000341.1 GCA_012510335.1 Methanomicrobiales archaeon
ATATCGATGAGATAGCGGACGCATACAGATTATGTCTCTTCGCATAGGCACGAGGGGGAGCGCCCTTGCGCTCGTCCAGACAGAGAAAGTGGCCGGCATGCTCGCCGACCGGGGTATCGAGACAGAGATCATAACGATCACGACCGCAGGGGACACCGCGACGGGAGTCCCGCTCCACGCTATCGGGGGACAGGGGGTCTTTGTCAGGGCGCTAGATGACGCGATCCTCAAAGGTGAGATCGATGCCGCGGTGCATAGCATGAAGGATATACCGGCAGCCCGCCCGGCGGGGCTCGCCTGCCCTGCGGTGCTCGAGCGTGACTCGCCGGCCGACTTTCTCGCACACGAACTCCCCCGTGATGCGATCCACATCGTTGGCTCGTCGAGCACCCGGCGCCGCGCCCAGATCCTCCGCTATAACCCGGCACTTGAGGTGAAGCAGCTCCGGGGGAACGTCGACACCCGGATCAGGAAGCTCCGCGAGGGGCAGTATGATGCCATCGTGCTCGCCGAGGCCGGCCTTGAGCGCCTCGCGCTCGACCTCCCCGGGGAGGCTCTCCCTGTGGACCGGTTCGTCCCATCCCCGAACCAGGGGACGGTCGCTGTCGTCTGCCGGGATGACCCGGAGATCATCGGCTCCCTCGTGAGCCTGGACCACGCGCCTACCCGCCACGACGTGGAGATCGAGCGCGCCGTTATGGAGGAGGTCGGCGGCGGGTGTTTCACCCCGCAGGGGATCTACTGTAGAGACGGGAACCTGATCGCTGAGGTGCTTGCGCTCGATGGATCCCGGTGGGAGCGGATCGAGCGGCATGTTGCGGCACAGGAAGAGGCCAGGGCATGCGGGCGGGCATTACGCGAGAAGGCGAAAAACCTGATCCAGGAAGCGCAGGCAGCACTGGGGCTCGGTTCATGACCGGAAGAGCATACCTTGTAGGGTCGGGCCCGGGCGGGCCTGGCCTCCTGACGATGAGGGCGCGCGAGGTGATCGACGGGGCGGACGTGATCCTCTACGACCAGCTCCCGGGTGAGGAGATCATCGCGACACTCCCGGAGGGTGCCGAACTGATCGACTGCGGGAAGTACGGCGGCAGTCATACGCTGAAGCAGCACGAGATCGAGGCGCTGATGGTCGAGCGCGCAAAGGCCGGAAAGACCGTCGTGCGCTTAAAAGGGGGCGACCCCTTCCTCTTCGGCCGTGGCGGGGAGGAGCTTGAGGTGCTCAGGGCGCACGGGATCCCGGTCGAGGTTGTGCCGGGTGTCACGAGCGCCATCGCCGTCCCGGGGATGGTCGGGATCCCTGTCACCCACCGCCGGTATGCATCAGAGGTGACGTTCATCACCGGCCACGAGGATCCCACGAAGCCGGAGTCCGCCCTCAACTGGGAGGTTCTCGCCCGGTTGAAGGGGACGCTCGTGATCCTGATGGGGGTAAAGAACCTCCCGGCGATCACGGCGGCGCTCATCGAGCACGGGAAAGACCCCGGGACACCGGTAGCGATCATCGAGCGGGGGCTCCGGCCCGACCAGCGCGTGACGGTCGGGACCATCGCTGATATCGCCGAGAAGGCTCGTGCCACAGGCGTCCGGCCCCCGGCGGTGATCGTCATCGGGGGCGTCGTGAACCTCTACGACGAGGGATCGCTCCCGGGGTGAGAGGCTCCCACAACAGAAAGACTCTTTTCCCCCCGGCGCGCGTACTACCATGAGGAATACCATGCGGAGTGAGACGGTAAAGGCCGGCTACCAGCGTGCCCCGAACCGGGCACTGCTCCGGTCTCTCGGCGTGACCGACCGGGAGATGGATCAGCCCTTCATCGGTATAGCAAACGCGTACAACAACATAGTCCCCGG
>JAAZIF010000342.1 GCA_012510335.1 Methanomicrobiales archaeon
CCTCTTCAGGGGGCTGGATCTGGATGCCCGCATCGCAACAATCAAGAATGTGGGGAGCGAGCATTAGATCATGAAAGTCCTTGGGATCTCCGGAAGTATGCGCAAGACCGGCAACACCGCGCTGCTGGTCACCTCCATCCTCAACCGGGTGCGGGAGGCAGGTATCGAGACCGAGTACATCTCTCTCGCCGATAGGGAGATAAGGCCCTGCACCGGTTGCGAGGCCTGTAAAGATGCGAAATGGTGTGTGACCGAGGATGACGACTGGGGGAGCATTGCGGATAAGATGATCGCCTGCGAAGTTCTGGTCATCGGCGCCCCGACATACTACTACGACATCAACGGCCAGACGAAGAACCTGATCGACCGGACCTACTCCCTCTACCACGACCGGAGGCTTGCCGGCAGAAGAGCGGTGGGCGTCGCCGTCTGCGCCGACCGTGGGGGTGAGCGGACACTTCAGACCATCGAGGGGTTCTTAAACACCCACGAATTTTCATACCTCGGCTACGTCAACGGCAGGGGGTATGCACCGGGGGATGTCCGAAGAGACGAAAAAGCGATGACGCAGGTCAGGCAGGTCGCGGATAAGATCATCAGCTACCTCCGGCCTGAGGACTGAGGGCGGGCCCCCATCCGCCCGGTCCTGGCAGCGGTCAGAGCAGTAACGGTATTATAGCGAGTATCACGAAGAGGATGATCAGCCACTTCGCGATCGACATCGATATCCCGGTAGCGCCCCGAGTATGGCAAGGACGGGTGCCACTCCGTTTACCATTATTTTCTCTCCGGCCGCCGGGGGTCATCCATGATTCCCTAAGATATATAATTCTCCGAGAATAATATGGCCCGATATACCCGGATAGGCGGGCTTTTTTGCGGGAGATGGCAGGTGCCCCGGGGCGCCTGCCGCCTCATGCGCGGCCTTCTTCCTGGATCAGTTCGTAGGTCGTCGTCCGTCGCACGAGCTGCCTCCCCAGGTCTTCAGCCATCCGCCGCATCTCTGCGGGATCCAGGTAGTCTGTCCCCCGGGCACCGGCGCTCCGTGATATGCTCTCCTCGAACAGCGTCCCCCCCAGGTCGTTTGCGCCGGAGAGAAGCATCATCTCTGCCATCTTCGTTCCCAGCTTCACCCAGGAGGCCTGGATATGGTCGAAGTTATCGAGGAAGAGCCTGGCAACCGCGACCATCAGTATATCCTCCCTCCCGGTCGCCCCGGCCCGCGCGCGCCCCGCCCGGTAGAGGGGGGTGTTTTTGTGGATGAACGAGAGGGGCACGAACTCGGTGAATCCCCCTGTATCATCCTGGATCTCCCGGAGGATGCCGAGATGCCGGGCACGGTCAGCCTCGCTCTCGCAGTGGCCGTACATGATCGTTGCCGTCGAGCGGATGCCGAGATCGTGCGCCTCCCGTATGACCCGGATCCAGGTCGCGGTATCGATCTTGTCCGGGCAGATAACATCGCGGACCCGGTCCACCAGGATCTCGGCCGCGGTCCCGCAGAGCGTCCCGAGCCCCGCGGCCTTCATATCTATGAGCACCTCCCGCGTGGTGAGGCCGCTCTTCCTGGCAGCGTAGGCCACCTCCATAGGGTTGCTCGCGTGGATGTGGACCCCTGGCACCTCGTCCCGTAACCAGGAGTAGGTATCTATGTAGGATCGGGCGTCGAAATCCGGGTGAAGCCCGCTTACGGTACAGATCTCGGTGACGCCTCGTTCGCGCGCCTCCCGGGCCTTCCCCCTGACGGCGGCTTCGTCGTGGGTATACGCATCGATAGCGCCCATCTTCCGGGAGAACCCGCAGAACCCGCAGGCGTTCACGCAGAGGTTGGTCACGTTTATATTCTGGTTTCTGACATAGGTGACGGTGCTTCCGACCCTCTGTTCCCTGAGTTCGTCTGCAGCGGCGACGATATCCAGGATGCCCCGGTCCCGGGTCTTCTGGAGGCGGATAGCCTCCTCCTCCGTGAGCCGGTGGCCGGCGAGCACGTCATCAAGCATCTTTTGCAGTGGCGGCGTCATACAATACCTCCTGATCATCTTCCCTTCCTGGGTTGGTTTGCGGTTGTCATGGCACCTCAAGAACCTTCCGTAATCCGGAGAGGGCGGGCATACACTTATTACCCCCGGGAGGCATCCCGACTGCCATGGCTCAGCAGATTCTGTGTCACAAGCGAACCCGGCTCAGTTACAAAGACGCTTTCGGGTACGTAATCCCGGTCGGGAAGACCAGCCTTATGACCTGGGTGACCGACGAGGGGTTGATCGCGACCCGGGGGTTTGATATCGAGGCCCTGGCAGACTACGGGGTTTCTGCGGCGATCGTCGGTGTCTCGGAGGAATCCTCTCTGGAGACCCTCGATGACCTGATGGATGCCGCGGTGAGGGCGGTGAACCTCCCGGCGGTGCAGCGCCGTGTTGATATCGGGATGTCGGGGCGAGAAGCCGTCAACTACCCCCTCCTCTCGTCGGGGGCATGATACCGTGAGTGGTATCACGCTCTTTACGGGCTTCGCGATTCCACCTCTCCCCCGATGTCGGGGAAGCGGACCACAATAGGCCGGTTGACGGCGGCCCTGGCAGCGATATTCTTCGCTGCGTTGATATCGGC
>JAAZIF010000065.1 GCA_012510335.1 Methanomicrobiales archaeon
CGGCGGGGATACGGAAGTGATCGGGACGGTATGCACGGGGCAGGTGCTGCCGCCGAGATCCGGGGAGGTCATAGATCTCCTCCTTGCGACGATCAGGCGCAGGCCATGCACACTCGATGACCTCACCGTCCTCCTGGGTCTTCGCCCGGCCGAGGTCTCAAAATGCCTGAGGGTTCTTGAGGCAGAGGGGCGGGTCGAGCAGGCCCGGGAGGAGAGAGGGGTATTCTACAGGGCGGTCTGACCCTGATCCCGGTGCCGGTTGAGTTCTGTGTCCACACCATCACTAATATGCCGCATCGGTGAGAGATATGCATGGGAGTTTATGGCGGTTGGTAAGGAGATCCTCGATACGCTCCATTCTCTTGTAGACCGGGAGATCACGCTCATGCATATCTGCGGCACCCACGAGGCGGCTATAGCGCGTGCCGGGCTACGGAGCGTCCTGCCCCCCGGCCTAAAGATAGTGATGGGACCGGGTTGCCCGGTCTGCATAACACCACAGGGGGAGATCGATGCCGCTCTGGATCTGGTGGAGAGGGACTGCATCGTCGCTACCTACGGCGACCTGCTCCGGGTTCCGGGGACGAAGGGATCGCTTGAGTCGAGCGGCGGCGATGTCCGGGTGGTGCAGGGTGTCCACAAGGCCGTGGAGATCGCGAGGGAGAGGCCTGACCGCGATCTCGTCTTTATATCGGTCGGGTTCGAGACTACCGCGCCGACCGTCGCAGCCACGATCCTCGCAGACCCGCCGGAGAACTTCTCCATCCTCTCATGCCACCGGCTCGTCCCGCCCGCGATGGCATGGCTCCTCGATCAGGGGGAGGCGGCGCTCCAGGGGTTCATCCTCCCCGGGCATGTCTGCACGGTGGCGGGCTACGAGGAGTACGAGCGGTTCCCTGTCCCGCAGGTCGTCGCTGGGTTCGAGCCCGAGGACATCCTCCTGGGTCTTGTTATGGCGGTTAAGCAGATCCGCGAGGGCGTGTATCGGGTGGACAACGCTTACCCTCGCGCAGTCACACGGGAGGGGAACGTCAAGGCGAAACGCCTCATGTATGAGGTCTTTGAGCCGTCTGATACCGAGTGGCGCGGGTTTCCCGCGATACCGAAGTCGGGCCTCCGCCTTAGGTCGGAGTTTGCGGGCTACGATGCGCAGAAGAAGTATGGCATCAAGATCCGGCACGTGGACAGGCACTCCGCCTGCATATGTGATAAGGTGCTGCGTGGTGTCGCGAACCCCTCGGACTGCAGGCTCTTCGGGAAGGGCTGTACCCCGCGCACCCCGGTCGGACCCTGCATGGTCAGTCACGAGGGGGCGTGCAGGATATGGCACCTCTACGAGTCGAAGAGGGCCTGAAATTCCCTTTTCCCGCTGGCCTTTTATACCATACCGGAGAATATGTTATGGCAGTCCCGGTAGGGTAGTGGATATCCTGGAAGCCTCCGGAGCTTTCGACCCGGGTTCAAATCCCGGCCGGGGCGTTAACTGTTTTTCGATATCCCGTCATTCTGGCGCAAACCGTATGATCCGCTCCTCTCAGTATCGGAGCTGATAGAAATAACCGGTTCTTGTTCTCATGATCCCTCACGGATTTCGCCGCGTAATGCCCCAGCATCCCCTGGCATAAAATAGGCCGGGATTGGCGGGAGAAATATCTTCTCCCGTTATTCCGGCTTCCCTTACACCCCGGCACGGGTGCATCGAGGTTTTTCCACAACCGACGATCCGGCCGGGCGTCTTTCGCGCCCCCTCCCCTCCAGGGGAGAGGATCTTACTTGAAGACGTTGTAGATCTGATCTTCGCCGGTCTTGAAGAGCCGCTCCCGCTCAGCCTGCTCCTCAACGAGGGCAAGCACCGGGAGCTCCATGTCCACACCGGGGGTGTGACCGAACATCTTCTCCATGCCCACCTGCAGGGAGTGCATGTAGAGCGAGTTCGCGATCTCCATCGGGCAGTTCTCCTCACACTGGCCGCAGTTGACACAGGAGTCCGCCACGTGGGCATAGCGGATCAGGTGGAACATGAACGGCACGGGGAGCACACCCGGCGGTACCAGGTAGGGCTTCTTCGTGCTGCACTCGACACAGTAGCAGATCGGGCAGTTCTCGATACAGGCGTAGCACTTGACACACCGGGACGAGTCCTCCATGATCTTCTGGAGGCGCTCCTTCCCCTCGCCGAGGCTCTCGAAGTCGCGCGCGCGCCACTTGTTGCCGAGCTTCAGCATCGCGCCCTCGACCTTGCCGCGGATCTCGATCCCCTTAGGGTTCGCGGCCCCGGTGGCGATGGCGCCGGCCGCTACGGCCTTGCTCAGGAGATCCGCACCCTTATCGGAGCAGACCTCGACGAACGTGGCCTTGCCGGCCTTGTCGCCGATGACACCCCAGTTTCCGCAGGCGAGATCGGCCTGGCGCGGAACCTTCATAAGGCACCGACGGCAGTTCGACCGACGGCCATACCCCGCATCCTCAAGGTCATCCATCGAGATGCCCTTGTGCTCGCCATCCTTCGTCACGATGATGAACTGGCCCTTGTCGATCTCTTCCTTGACGACATCGTTCGGGTCGACCTCGAACTTCTCGCGGATCATCTTCCGTGCGGTCACGGGGCTCACCGTACCGCCGCAGTTGACGCCGATCAGGAGGAGGTTGTCCAGGTTAACCTGGTTGCGCTTCGCAAGCTCGTATATGCCCATAGCGTCGCAACCCTTCACGGTCACGGCGAGGCGCATATCCTCAGCACCGCCGAGGTACTTCTTGATCAGCTTCGCAAGCAGGAGCGTCCCGCAGTGGAGCGAGCCTGCCGTCCCTGCAACCTCGGCCGGGTCGGTGATCAGTGTGGGTACGGCGTCGTAGATGTCAACACCTTTCTTGACCGCCAGCACGCCGTCGACTATGTCGTTTTCCAGGGCAAACTTGAGGAGCCCGGTCACCGCGCCGCCGCACTCCGCCACCTTGGCGATGTCAGCGTTCGTTGTCCAGGCGTATACCATATCTCCCTTAGCTACCATCTCACTGCACCCCCGCGATCTTCTCGACAGCAACCGCACTGTGCTTCAACTCCGGCATCTTGGAGAGCGGGTCAAGCGCGGTGTTTGTCAGCTGGTTCACAGATCCAGCCCCGCCGAAGTGCATCGTCATCATCAGCACTCCCGGCGCGACCTCATCGGTCACTCTGGCAACGGCTTCTGCCTCACCACGCCGGCCACGGAGCTTGATCTTCTCTCCGTTCTGGATCTTGAGCTGCGCAGCATCCTCTTCGTTGATCTGCACATAGGCTTCAGGCACCTCATAGTGGAGGACTTCGGCCCGTCCGGTCTGGGTCCGGGTGTGGTAGTGGAAGATCAGACGTCCGGTCATCAGGGTGAACGGATACTCGGCGTCAGCGACCTCTGCGGGCGGGCGGTGCTCAAGACCGAAGAAATGCCCGAGACCGTCGGCGGACGAGAACTTCTCGCGGTGCAGGATCGGGGTTCCCGCGTGTTCCAGGGTCGGGCAGGGCCAGTGAAGCGCCTCGGGCTTCTCGATCCTCTCGTAGGATATGCCGGCCATCGATGGGGTGACCCGGCGCACATCGTTCCAGATATCCTCTGGCGAGTTGAAGTCGAATCCCTTGAGCCCGAGCTTGTGAGCGAGGTCGACGAAGATCTGCCAGTCCTCCTTTGCATCGCCTGGAGTGTCTACGGCCTTGCGGACACGGTTGACCCGCCGCTCACCGCTGGTGAACGTCCCGTCCTTCTCAGCGAAGGAGGCGCCGGGGAGGATAACGTCTGCGTACTTGGCGGTCTCGGTCATGAAGAGATCCTGCACGACAAGGAAGTCCAGCTTCTCAAGTGAGCGCATGACGTGGTTCGAGTCGGGGTAGGAGACGACCGGGTTTAATGCGAAGATGTACATCGCCTTGATCGGGTCGCCGCACTGGGTGATCTGCTCGGTCAGGGTCACACCGTACTCGCTCGGGAGACCGGTGACGCCCCAGAGTTCCTCCATCCGCGCCCGGGTAGCGTCGTCCTCGCACTTCTGGTAGCCGGAGTAGACGTTCGGGTATGCGCCCATGTCGCAGGCGCCCTGGACGTTGTTCTGGCCACGGAGCGGGTTGACACCGACTCCCGGTCTTCCTACGTTGCCGGTGAGCATCGAGAGGTTCCCAAGCGACCTGACGTTGTCGGTACCGGTCGTGAGCTCGGTGATGCCGAGGCAGTAGATGATCACTGCGTTGCCGGCGCTCGCATACAGCTTTGCGATCTCCTTGACCCTCTCTGTGGGGACACCGGTGATCGACTCGACATCCGCATACTTATCCACGGTCGCCTTCAGCTCATCAAAGCCCGTGGTCCGGTTCTTGATGAACTCCTTGTCATGGAGATCCTGCTGGATGATCCAGTACATGATCGAGTTGATCAGGGCGATGTTCGTCGAGGGGTTGTAGCGGACGTAGTGGTCGGCCAGGCGTGCCGTGGGCGTGAAGCGCGGGTCGCAGACTATGATCGTCTTCCCTGCCTTCTTCGCCTGGAGAACCCGGCGGGCGGCGAGCGGGTGCGCCTCGACACTGTTTGCGCCGATCATGAAGATAAGGTCGGCGTTTAAGACGTCCTCGAAGGGGTTCGTCGCGGCACCGGAGCCGAACGAGAGCGAGAGACCTGCGACGGACGGCCCGTGGCAGATGCGCGCGCAGTTGTCAACGTTGTTGGTCTTAAAGGCCACGCGCGCGAGTTTCTGCATGATGTAGCACTCTTCGTTCGGTGTCCGGCACGAGACCTGGAACCCGAGCGCCTTTGGCCCGTACTTCTCATAGGTCTCCGTGAACTTCGAGGCGATCAGGTCGTAGGCCTCGTCCCAGGACGCTTCTTCAAACTTGCCATTCTTCTTGATGAGGGGCTTTGTCAGCCGGTCGGGGCTCTGCACGAACTCCCAGCAGGTAGCTCCCTTCGGACAGAGTTTTCCCTCGTTTATCGGGCTTCTCTTGTAGGGTTCCACCCCTACGAGTTTGCCGTCGTTCACCACGAGGTTAAGACCACACCCTACACCGCAGTACGGGCAGGTCGTGGGAACGTAGCGTAACTTTCCGTTTGTTTCTGTCATTCAACATTCTCCCGATTGTTGCATTCAACGTCGGTTGCCAAGCATGTCAGGAAAGGGCAGACATACTTACACTAGTTTACTCTACTAAGTAGTATATAAATTTAAACATATTATTTTAACATTCAATCATATTCCAATAAATATAATTGATCTGTCTTGTAAATCAGCCAGAGATATCAGGAGAATAAATATCTTCTGGGGTAATATGACGATACAGATGATTATAATCGGCAATTTTCAAAATGTGATGTAATAGGTATAAACTTAATCTGGTTAAGCAATCCAAAACGTTTACAATCAACCCTGGTCAAACATTACTCCGTGCAACCTAGACTGACCCATACATGGAATGACATCGAAGCCAGACTCAAGTCAAAAGGCTCTACTCCGGAGCTGATAGAGCATTTCCGGAAAAGCATCGAATTTCACACATTTGCGGCCCCCGGGCTCCTGATCGGGGTATTCATGGTAGACTATGCCATGGAATTCCTGGACCGCCCTGACGATGAGAAGATCTATGCCGTCTGCGAGACCACGAAGTGTCTGCCTGATGCCCTGCAGATGATCGCTCACTGCACGATCGGCAATGGCCGCCTCCGGGTCTTCCCCATAGGGAAGTTTGCCATAACCATGAACCGGCCGGCAGAGACGCCGCTTATAGATGGGATCCGGGTCTTCGTCGATGGTGAGAAGATCAGTCGGTACCCGACGTTTGCCCTCTGGTACACCAAAGATCCGCTCTTTGATCCGAGAACCCGCGGCACAGCGCTTATCGATGAGCTCATTGATGCCGGTCGCGACATACTCTCGGACGAGTGGGTGCGGGTGAAAGTGCCGCGGAAACAGCCCTGGAGATCTGCGATCTGCTCCATCTGCGGCGAGATGGTCCCGGATAACCTGCTCGTCAGCGGAGCCTGCGCTGACTGCCGGTCGCAGTCCTACTTCGAGAAGACAGGATTCTGAAGAGGGATCCTCCGATCCGGGATAGAGCATATAGGGCGCCAGAGCTCACTCCCATGGTATGCATCGCATGGAACTCACACCTATCGGGCTTGTGCGATCTCATCTCCGTTCAAGGAGTGATATGCCGGTCCAGGGTGTCGAGGCCGAGGTCGAGATCTTTCCCGATTACGCCGGGGCTCTCCTGGGCGTTGAGGAGAACTCGCACCTCATCCTGATCTGCTGGCTGCATGAGGCCGGGCGGACCGTCCTGAGGGCGGTGGCCAGAAAGGTCTCCCGCGACCTCCCCGAGAAAGGCGTCTTCTCGCTCCGCTCGCCCGAGAGGCCAAACCCCATATCTTTCTCGGTGGTGCGACTGCGCGGCATCCGGGAGGAGCGCTTCCTCGAACTCGAGAACGTGGACGTGATCGACGGGACGCCGGTGATCGATATCAAACCCTACCAGGTGGGATGGGACTGCATCTTCTCCGCGACCGGTCACGACCGGATCGAGAAGGTCAGGAGGATGGGGCCCGGCGAATACAGGGAGGGGCTCATACGCGAGGCGGTGAACTACCACGGCGAACTCTGTCCGGGTGTGGCGGTCGCGGTGCGGATCGCTGAGGCGGCGACGCGCATACTCGACTGCGACCTGCGTGCGCCGCAGATCGCGGTCGCGCCAGGCGCCGATCCCTGCATCGCCGATGCGCTCATAGGGATCACCGGCGCACGCCCGGGAAACCGCCGGCTGAGGTGTTCGAGCGGAGATCGCTGTCTCTTCACCGCTCCCGGAGAAGAGGTGATCTTCCACCTCAGGGCCGTGCCCGGGGTTGTCGATGCGATCTTTGCATGCAGTGAAGCGGCGCTCTTCGACTGCGAGGTCTGGCGGCAGAATCAATTGCCTTTTAACCGAGATCTATGAAGAACCCTCAATCAGGCATATCCCGAGGAGCAACATGTCACGTCGTTACCTGAATCTCATATCGCTCCCGGATGCGCTCGCCACCATGCGGCGGGCGTTCCCCCCGGGCAACCATGTCGAGACCGTGCCGCTACACATGGCTGTCGGCAGGGTGACGGCCGGGCCCCTGTACGCAGAATGTTCCGTTCCGTGGGCTGATATCGCAACATTTGACGGTTATGCGGTAAGAAGCGAGGACACACTGGGGGCAGGGGATCAGCGGCCGCTGCCTCTTGCGGACTATGCTCCCATCAACACCGGCGAGGTACTTCCCCCCTCGTTTGATGCCGTCGTCATGGTCGAGGATACCTGGGACGAGGATGGCAGTCTCTGGATCAGGAAATCCGCCGCGCCCTGGCAGCACGTCAGGCATGCCGGTGAGGATATCAGGGCCGGGGAGCTCGTCCTCCCGAAGGGCCACCGGATCCGGCCGTTTGATACAGGCGCGCTCGCCACCTACGGCATAACCCGGCTGAAGGTGCGATCGGTCCGGGTCGGGATCATACCGACAGGGAACGATCTCGTGCCGCTCGGTGTGGTGCCCGCGCCCGGCCAGACGGTCGAGACCAACACCCTCATGGCCGATGCCTACCTCACCCGGATGGGGGCAACCTGCCGCCGTTACGGGATCACACCGGATAGTCCGGACCTGATACAGAGGGCGCTTGAGGATGCTATGGCAGAAAACGACCTTGTCATCCTCTCGGCAGGCTCGTCTGCCGGTTCCCGTGACTTCTCCCGGGATGCTGTCGGCGCGCTCGGGGAGATCATCTTTCACGGCATCGCGGTCAGGCCCGGGAAACCGGTGCTGCTCGCGCGGATCGGCGGCAAACCGGTTCTCGGGATGCCGGGCTACCCTGTAGCCGCGCAGACCATCCTCAGGGAGGTTGTGGGGAGCCTGCTCGCGTGGTGGGGACTCTCCCCGGAGAGCGGTGAGGAGCTGGATGTCCGGTTGTCGCGGAAACTGGCATCGGATCTCGGGTTTGACGAGTTCATCCCGGTCTCGGTCGGGCGTGTGGGCGGCACCTGCTGGGCGACGCCTCACCCCCGGGGGGGCGGTATACAGATGGCCGTGGTCCGGGCTAACGGCTACATCCACGTCCCGGCCGCGCGCGAGGGGATCGGGGCAGGCGAGGAGGTGCGCGTCCGGCTCACCGTCCCGCCGGAGCGGATAGCCCGCACGCTTATATGTACCGGCGTGCGCTACCCCGCCCTGAACGAACTCGCGAACTGTCTCTCTGATGCCGGTTACATGCTCCACTGCTGCAACGCATCGACGATCGGGTCGGTGCTCGCCCTCCGGGCGAAGGCCTGTCACACCGCTTCGATCTGCATCCCGGATACCGGGACAGCCTGGAATGACCTGGTGCTCCGGTACCTGCCCGGTGTTGATCTTCTGCGGGTGCAGGTGACCCGGACGGAACTCGGGATCGCGTCGAGAGAGTCCCTGGATGCCGGCACCGTGGAGTCGCTCCGGTTCATCAACCGCCCGAAGGGTTCTTCTGCACGGATCTTTCTGGATGCGTGGCTGGAAGGGCGGGGGGTCGATACCGGCCGGCTCACCGGCTACGAGCACGAGGTCAGGACACCAGAAGCTGTAACGAACGCGGTTAGCAGCGGGTTTGCGGATGCGGGCGTCTGCCCGGCCGGTGCGGCGCGGGCTGCAGGGCTCAGGTTCACCCCGCTCGGGCATGAATCATGCGATCTCCTGGTCAGGGAGGATCTTGCCGGGGTTGTGGGTGTCGCAGACCTCATCCGGGCCGCCCGGTCGCCGGAGTTTCAAGAACAACTCCGGTCGCTTGAGAGGCACCGCGCCGGCCGGGCCGGCGACAAATCTCTGTAGCGCGCGGAAAGCAGGATGCGAGTGGCAGGATTCGAACCTGCGAACTCCTGTGAGAATCGATCTTGAGTCGATCACCTTTGGCCGCTCGGTAACACTCGCACTCATCTAGATATCTCACGCCATGACTCTTATGTGTTCTTGAATCGGCCGTCCTCGCGCCAATACCTGTTGCGCACAGGAACACCTTCCACCGCCGCTACGCGCGACAAAGGCCCATCCCGGCAGCAGTCTCCTGCCTGCGCCAGGAGTGGTGAGGCCAGAGGGCCGTCGGGACGATAGGGATCATAGAGAGCACGACCCTCCCGGCTGGAGAATGCTCGCTCGCGCCTGTCCTCTCACATGAAGTCCGCAAGCCCCAGCTGCCGCACAGGTGCCTCGCCGAAGGTGGACTCGATCTGCATGCAGAGCACCTCCACCCGCTGCCTGGTATACTCCGATACCGCGTAGTTCTTACATATATCGCGTGAGACATCCAGGTACTTCTTCACCGAACCCTCGTGGACCGTGGGGATAACGTTCCCCCCGCACCGGGTACACCTCCCGGCGATCGGCATCCGCCGGTATTTCGCGTTGCACTTCGTGCATCGGACCTTCTGCTTCGAGAAGGCGTTGAGGTTCCCCTGGAGATCCCTGATGAAGTGGGTGTTTAAGACCCGCTCCGCAACATCGTCTGTATCCACAGCCCTGATCTTCCCGGCAAGTTCGAGTTCGGCCTCGAGTTTCTCAAGCATCGTCCCGAGTTTCGTGTAGGTCGACTCAAGCGGCCCCGCCGATATGTCTGATGTTGGGTGGGTGAAGGAGAACCCCTCGACCTGGGCCGGGGTTCCGAGCCTGTGCTCCACCCGGTCGACGAACGCATCGAGATCCTTCGGGTTCGCGTAGGCGAGGCAGCCGTTGTAGACCTCCAGCGGGTAGTGGTCGCCGACATCGACGTTGAGGCACTCCTTATCGATCTCGGCCGGATCTATCCGGGTGGTCAGGACCAGAGGTGCGTCCATCGTCCCGCCCCGGGACTCAGGAAGGTAAGCCCGGGAGAAGTTGATCAGCCCGTCGAGGAGGAGCATCACACAGTCCTCGTCGCCGTCGCACTGCCCGCAGAAGATGCCGTTTGCAGCCAGGGTATGGTTCTCCGCGACCGTCAGGCAGTAGACCCGGTCGTCGAGCGCCTGGACGGTCTCCCGGGCGGTGATCTCATCGCTGACGACGAACCCCCCCTCCTCGGTCGGGACGCGGTCGCCGATCTTCACCTCAAGCGCCCTTATCTTTCTGAGGTAGCCTGTATCCCAGACCAGCATCGCGTGATCGGGGGTGACAGAGAGAACCTTCCCCCGTCTCGTCACAAACCGGATGAGATGCGCCGGGGCCCGGTGGACCGAGACCGATGTGACCTTCTTGAGGCTGATGAGCCCCTGAGAATCGAGACTCCTGACGAAGAACGGCTGTCTCGGGTCTGAGTAATATGTTCCCAGGCGATCGATCCCGGGTTTTGAGACATCGAAGTTCTCCACGACGAACTTCCGGATCGGCATCGACGCCCACCGCCGGCCGTCGAAGACTGTGATCCCGGTATCGCCAGCAAAGCAGTTCCGGCGTTTAGCTGCATGGAAGAACGGGTGGGCGTAACCGACCGCGGCCTTCGAAAACCCGATAAGCCGGGCGAGGACGCCTGCGCTTGTGTGCGGGGCAAGCCCCATCAGCAGGTGGCCCACGAGGTCGAGCGGTTCCCTGGCCCTGTAGAAGGGCTCAAGCCCGTAGACCTTCACCAGGAGATCATCGATGAAGCCGGCCACCCTGACCAGCCACTCGCCGCAGTCCTCGGAGACAAGTATATCCTGGTGCCTGAGTTCCAGAACCTGGTCTGTCTCGGTGAGATCCCGGCCGGATATGTCGTGGGTGTAGCCGAGCTCCCGGAGCCTTCCGATCGGGACGCCGATCTCATCAGGCCGGAAATGGGTCAGGGGGAGGTCGATCATATCGTAGCGGACGGTGCCATCCTTGAAGACATAAAGGTTTTGCAGCGCCCGGAGGATTCCCTTCTCGATCGGTTCCACCGGCCGTTCCCGCGATATAAGGCCTTTCACGCCTTTCAGGAGCGCGACTGCCTGGTCGCGCAGGCCCAGGTTCTCAAGCGCCGCCGCGTACTCGGCTTTTATGTTGATAGAGACCTTCTGGAGGCAGACCGTCGGCATGTTGCACCGGGGGCACCGGTCCCCTCCGATCTCCTGCCCGCACTTCGGGCACCGGAAGACTGGAACCGTGTGCGTGCCGCACTCGCAGAGGTTCTTGTAGGTGAAGGTGCCGCAGGCCGGGCAGCGCCGCTCGCCGACATCCGCTTCGATAACGCCGCCGTCCATGTTGGACCTGGGTTTTGAGACGCAGGCTGCCTGGAACGACCGGCGCGAACCACCCTCATCGCCTATCGGGAAGAGCGAATGCGGCGGCGGCTTCATCTCCCGCTGCCTGGACTTCCCCGGTCGCCCCATCCGCCCGCCGATCCGGGTTCCGGCCCTTGAGCGGATCAGGAAACCGGAGAGATGCATCGCAAGATCGGGCGCGTTCTCCATGGGGGCGTCCCGCCACGGAGATCGCTTCTCAAGCTGGAGCGTCAGGCCGAGGCAGGCGAGGAGAACCAGGTACTCAGGGATCACGATCCGGGTGCCGGAGAGGTGGTGGGGAACCAGGAGTTCCTCAAGGATCGCCTTCACCTCGGGGGTGTCCGGCACAGCGAGCCCCCCGTCACCGATCCTGCCATCAGCACTGATCCGATCGGCGAGGAAGGCAAGATCGGCCGGGGCGATGTCATCCCAGAGGTGTGTGTAATCGGGGTGGAGAGGCACCCCCTC
>JAAZIF010000396.1 GCA_012510335.1 Methanomicrobiales archaeon
AAAAACAACGCTTTTGCGATCTGTGCTGAAGATGATCCCGCATTCAGGCAAGGTCACCCTGATGGGCACCGACACCAATAACCTTCAATTTGCTGAAATTATTCAGGAGATCGCCTACCTGCCTCAAAATCCAAATGATCTACTCTTTGCGGAATCGGTAATAGAAGAGTTAATAATCACATTAAAAAACCATGGCAAGGATGCAGAAGGGGTAAATTTTCATGATTTTCTAAAACCCTTCGACCTTGGTCATCTTGGTGACCAATACCCGCGCGACCTATCTGTTGGCGAACGGCAGCGAACTGCTTTAGCAGCAGTGACTGTTCACGACCCCAGGATAATATTCCTTGATGAGCCCACTCGCGGGATGGATTATGATGCAAAAAAACGCTTGAACTTTCTATTTCATCACTGGCGTCAGCTTGGCAAAGCCATATTGCTGATCACCCATGATGTTGAGTTTGCAGCTCTGCTGGCTGATCGTGTTGTAATCCTTGAAAATAAAAAATTGTTGTTTTGTGGTGCTCCAAGAACTGCCTTTACTAAATTCCCTGCTTACCAAACCCAAACCGCTCGAGTGTTCCCAGGTACAGGATGGATCACTCCGGATGACATAGCCCCTGACCTTGATCTTCAGTGAACTGGGGCTGTTTTATGGTAAAATTACCCTTGTATATAACGGGTTTGCTACCAAAACGGTTATTGATTATACTCACTTGGATTTATTACATCCTGCACTATGGAGATAAATCATTCATGAGTATAAATAAAATGTTTTATTGTTTGTTTTTACGGATTAATAGTTGAAGCACCACAGAATTCATCGAGCGGACATTAGCATTGAATAACCATCCCTAGAATCATTATTTCAGGAGAATAGTCATATGTATGGATATAGCGGAAAGATATTGCACATTGACCTTAATGAACGTAAATTTTGGGCAGAAGAAAAACCAGAAGAATGGTACAAAATTTACATTGGCGGTGTTTCGATGGCGTCCCGCTTATGCTGGGAAAACATCGAAGTGGGATGTGATCCTTATGGGCCCGGTAATCCAATTTGCATTGCCAACGGAATTTTCGCAGGAACACCTGTCCCTGTAGGAGGCAAATTTGCCATCGCGTCAAAATCTCCGTTAACGGGCTTCATTGGAGACAGCCTTTCAGGAAGCTGGTTCTCTATTGTTTTAAAACGTGCCCGGTGGGATGGGATTGTTATTCATGGTCAAAGTCCAAACTGGATCTACATCATGATCGATGACGATCGGGTGGAATTTTTGCCTGCTGACAAACTTATGGGTCTGGGAACCTATGAAACCGAAGAAAAGATCCGTGAAATTTACGGTGACGATCAACTGCGTGCAGCGACCATCGGTGTTGCCGGTGAAAAAATGGTTCGCTTTGCCAATGTGACCAATGATGGGCGACAAGCTGGAAGGACCGGTCATGGCGCCGTGTGGGGCAGCAAGAAAATTAAGGCTGTGGCTGTGCGCGGCACCCACGGTATCAAAGTAGCTGATCCAGATACACTGCTTAAAATGTCCTTTGATATCACTGAATCAGCACAGGGGCCCTATACTGAAAAATATCGTCTCTACGGCACCTCCACCAACATGCTCAACATGAATAAGCTCGGATTGCTGCCAACGCGCAACTACCAGGAGGGCGTTTTCGAATTTGCTCACCAGGTCAGTGGCGAATATCTTGACG
>JAAZIF010000066.1 GCA_012510335.1 Methanomicrobiales archaeon
GCGGACGAGATCGAGGGTATCGCCATCTGCTACTCGATGGGTGACGGCATATCGGCCATCACCGGTATCAGGAAGGTCAGAAACCGCGGTATCATATCGCGGGAGGGGGCCGGCAAGCACATCGGCGGCGGCACCCGGGTCTATGATGAGATTGCGGGAAGCGATATGCCTGTAATCGTCATCCCCGGGCTGCACCGGGGATCCCCGACCGATCCGCGGTTCAAGGCATACTCCCACCAGGCGAGCCCCGAGAAGATCGGGATACTGTATGAGGTCTCGTACGACCTCGGGCCGGATATAGTGGTCTGCGACGCGAGCTCAAACACCGTCACACTCCTTGTGGCCGGCGGTCGGATCGCCGGCGCGTTCGACGCCTGCATATTCGCGCCCGGCACCCGGCACGGCGCTCTCGATGTGGACGCGATCCGCCGGATCGACCGGGGCGATGCAACAGCAAACGACGCCTTCCTCCACGCGGGGGTGGACTACACGGTGCCGCCAGGGCTCCGGGTGGATACGATGGCGATGTTCGCCGCGATGGAATGCGCCGCGATGCTCCTCATAAACCCCGGCGCAAGTGTCGCCCTCGCCGGATCCATGGCGCCCGCCATCGCCCCGGGGGTCAAGAGCCTACTCGCCCGGGAGGTCGCGGTCTACGATGAGTGGGCTGCAGCCCGGGGTCTTGCAAAGATCGCCCGCGACGTCTTCTCCGGGGATGCGCAGGAGATCCTAGGGCTCACTGTGGATCTCTAAACCCAGGGAAGATCCTGCACTCCGTATTCTTTTATGCTACGGGGTAGAATACCTGACAGGGAGAGAAATATGCAGCAAGAATGCCCCAGCATCACCGACCTCATGCTCCTCATGGCGTCGAGCATCGAGGACGTGGCGCGTGCCATCGACCAGGAGGATGCGGTCCGGCTCATCGATAAGATCCTGGCTTCACACCGGATCTACGTGGCCGGCGCAGGGCGCTCGGGCCTGGTCGGGAGGGCGTTTGCCCAGCGCCTGATGCATCTCGGGTTTGAGAGTTACGTCATCGGCGAGACCATCACGCCCGCTTTCAGGCCGGGGGATGTCCTCGTAGCCTTCTCAGGCTCAGGGGAGACCAGGTCGGTCGTGGACGCCTGCGAGACTGCACGGGATATAGGGGGGACGATCTGCCTCATCACAGCGACGCCGGACTCGCCCATCGGGCGGATGGCAGACTGCATCATCGAGATAGGAAACAGCCATCTCCCAAATGAGGATATACCGAGCGATTTTGAGATCCGCCAGCTCACCGGGCAGTATCGGTCGGTCTCCCGGTCCTTCGCCCCCCTCGGAACCCTATTTGAGACCGGGGCGCTGGTATTCTCTGATGCAATCATATCCGCCCTGATGGAAGCGCGACATTGCACCATTGAGGAACTTCGGGATCGCCTGGCGAATGTCCAGTGAGCGCTGATGTCGGCGTTCTGAACAGAGGGGGCTAACTCCCCCCGACAGAGGAACTTCGGGATAACCCCCAGGTCTTTTCTGTAATAGAGATGATCATCACCGGGGCGATTCGCCTGACATGGAGTTCTGGGCTGCATATAGCCATATTAATGTTACCTCGTTTTTTGCGGTCCGGGCGTAAGGAATACGATACACAGACGTCCGGATCCTGATGCGCCATCAAACCTCAAGGGTCAGTCACTTCCTGGAAGGTAAATGAGAAGTTATTTACATTCTGTATAATAGATCAGATCTATTATACGTACTGCTGAACGACTTTTCAAGATACCCGATAGAAGCCCGAGATGATTTCATGAAACGA
>JAAZIF010000067.1 GCA_012510335.1 Methanomicrobiales archaeon
CAGGTACCCCTCCCCGATAAGGAAGAGGGCGGTTGCTCCGGCATCTTTCTCCCCGGTGCCGAGTGTGGTTGCGATCTCCTGAAGCGTCGCCGATCTCTCGCCGTTCTCCGTGATCATGAAGACTGCTTCGAGGTAATCCTCGAACGTGGAAGAAAGCATATCATAACCTCTTGTATCTCCATCAGTTTATGGATTTGGTTGGTGCCATATATGGGGTGCCCGGGCGGAGAGGGGTTAACGCCCATGGGGGCAACCGATGATCATGGAGAGCGCGGTCACTAACAGGGACGTGGCCGAAAGACTCGCTCTCATGGGCAGTCTGCTTGAGGTCGCGGGGGAGGACCGGCACCGGGCCTACGCGCGGCTCTCCATCGCGGTCGCCGGTCTCGATAGGGAGGCGCTCACCCGGATCCCCGGCATCGGTGTCAGCATAGCCGGGCAGATCCGCGAGATCGTAAAGGCGGGGTCGTTTCGTGAACTCGAGGATATGCAGGCCGCCATACCGGGATCGGTCGTCGAACTCCTCGAGATCCCCGGGGTGGGGCCGCGGACACCACACGTCTTCTGGAAGCAGCCTGGCATACTGACTATCGATGACCTGGAGCGGGCGGTGGGGGGGGATCAGGCGTTACCGCGAGAGGGAGGACGTTATGGCCCGCCCGGAGGCTGATGCACACGGTTGCCGGGGGGCGGCCGCCATCGATGGGATCGATATAGTTGCCATCGGGGGCCGGGATGAACTCATGGGCCGGATACCCGCCGGCGGTGTTACCCGGGTGAACGTCAGGTTCACCGATGCGGAGCGGTTAGGCACGGCGCTCCTCTGCGCCACCGGCTCGGGGAGGCGGCTCTCGCGCAGGGTTGCCGGCTGGAGCCGGGCGGCCTCGTCGACCCTGCGAGCGGCCGCATCAGGACGTTTGAGAGCGAGGAGGAGGTATTCGAGTTCCTCGGCATGGATCCCATCCCCCCGGAGCTCCGCGAGGTCGGGGTGAGGTCGGGGAGACCTCCATTCGCACACGACCGCAAGCGGCGGCGGGGGATGCCATGGGGTATGAGTATATAGCGATCACAGACCATTCATCAAGGGTGAGGCCCGAGGCCCTCGAGAGTCAGCGTGCCGGGATCGAGCGGGTCAACCGGCGGCATGCCTGCCAGCTCCTCGCCGGGAGCGAGGTGGATATCCGGAGCGATGGAAGCCTCGGATACTTGATATCGTCATCGCATCGGTCCACTCGGGGTTCAGCCAGGATCTGGATGTCCTGACCCGGAGGGTGCTCAATGCGATGGAGAACGAGCATATCGATATAATCGGCCACCCCACAGGAAGGCTCATCGGCAGAAGGCCACCGTACGCGATCGACCTCGACCGGGTGATCGAACATGCGGCCGTGACCGGAACCGCGCTTGAGATCAACGCATCGCCGCACCGGATGGATCTTGAGGATATTTATACCTGGCGCGCGAAGGAGAGTGGAGTGAAACTGGCTGCAGGGACCGATGCCCATCGGGCGGGTGAGTTTTCGAATATCCGCCACGGCATCATGCTGGCGCGCCGGGGCTGGTGCATCCCGGGCGATCTCGTAAATACCCTCACCCTCTCTGATCTGCTGGAGTGGCTCTCGTGATCTACCGGCTTTATGAGAAACGGCTCCTGTGGAACCTCCGCACGCTCCCGGAGCATATCTGCTTCATGATCACCGAGCAGGATATGCTCGACGCGCCGGACAACCTCTGTCTTGCCGCCCGGTGGTGCCGTGATCTCGGGATCGGGAGCGTCATGTTCCATATCAGCACCGGCGATCCCGCAAGGCTTGAACGTTGCATACCGGAGATCCGGAGGATCGCCTCGATAGGGCGCCTGACGCTCCACTACCGGGACGATAAAGAGGTCAGCGGGAGGGGCATGGACGTGACGGTGGCGATCGGGAAGAGCGGCCGGGAGGAGATCGCCGGTTGCGTGAGGAGGATGGCCGAGGACGGGGTGGACCCGGAGTCGGTTGACGAGGGGCTGCTTGAGTCGTACCTGACGTTCAAGTACGAGCCCGACCTGGTCATAAAGACCGGCGGGGATCACCTGACCGATTTTCTCATATGGCAGTCGGTCTACTCCGAACTCTTCTTCCTCGACGTGAACTGGGCGCTGCTCCGGAAGGTGGATTTCCTAAGGGCGCTCAGGGATTTTCAGTCCCGGGCACGCAGGTTTGGGAAGTGATATCCCCGGCAACCGCTACACGCGCTCCTTGAGGCGCATGCGCTGGTCGTAGACGCGCATAGCCCGCAGGAGATCGATCTTCCGGAACGCCGGCCAGTAGGGAGCGCAGAAGTAGACGGCAGATTCGTGGCCGTTCGCGAGCCAGGGGAGGAAGTTCGATGTCCGGTAATCGTTTCCGGTGCGTATGATCAGGTCGACGGGGGGGATGGGGGCTCCCCGGTTGAGGTGGCTCTCGACGATCGCTGGATTTATGACCGCGGGATCTATGAGCCCGGCTTTTGTTTTGCCGAGTATCGACCGGGCGGCATGCACGATCTCGTTTCTGCCCCCGTAGGCGAGAGCGACGTTGATGTAGTAGTCGCTGTAGTGTTGCGTCGCCGCTTCGGCGGCGGCTATGGTCTTGAGGAGGTCGTCCGGGAGGAGTGAGCGGTCCCCGATCATCTGCACCCTGATATGGTTCTTATGCACCCGCTCATCGGTCATGATCGCGATGAACTTCTCTTTGAAGAGGGTGAACAGGGATGCCAGTTCCTCTTCATCCCGCCGGAAATTCTCGGTCGAGAAGGTGTAGAGCGTTATGTGCCGCACACCGAGTTCGCACGCCCAGTCGAGAACCTGCTCCGTTGTGTCCGCCCCGAGCTGGTGGCCGGCGGCCGTATTGAGTCCCTGGTCCCTGGCGAACCGGCGATTTCCATCCTGGATCACAGCGATGTGCAGGGGGATATGTCTCACCTGCCACAGGAGGTAGTGCGCGTATATGCGCTCGATCGCGGACCGGAGCGTCAGAGCGGTGTCACCTCCACCACCATGCCGCCGTTTGGGTAGCGCTCGACGACGTACTTCCTGCCCGGCACCCGGGCGGCGTTGTCGGCGAGCACCCACCAGGCCATCTCGATCCGTCCTTCGCGGATCTCGTAGTCGTCCTCAGAGAGGTCGTCCAGGAGCCCGTCGGGGGAGCCCGCCGGCTCGAGGACGCCATATACAACAGTCCCATCATCCGTCACCTCCTCAAACGGACGGGCAGTATTGGAAGCGATCCTTTTTAACCGTTCCCTCAGCTGGACCGAGTCCTTGAATACCGATGAGCAGAAGTGGATCTTCGGGTCGAACGGGAGCTCCTCCGCCCACCCCCGCGCGCCGAGGACGGCGTTATGCAGACCGTCCTCGAGTTCGAGTCCGCGCTCGCGCATGGCGGCGGCGCAGGTCTCCCCCCACTCGAGTTCGTTTATGTTCAGGAAGTCGAGGAGCGGCAGGGCTGGGGCCAGGGCGCCGATCCCGGGGAGCGACGGAACCTCGATGCCGATGGAAAAACCCATCTGGCGGGCGAGGACGGCGGATCTGGCGTAGCCGGTATCGAGGATCTCCGGCCAGGTCTCGTGGGGCGGGTGGAGGCGGACCTCGTCGACCAGCCCCTGCAGGCGCCTGAGCATGGCCTCGTCCGGCGCAGTGCCTGTGTAGAGGTGTATGTGGTGGTCGGGGCCGAAGTGTTCCTTGAGGAGGGTGCAGTACTCGACCACCCGGTCGGGGACGAGGAGCGGTTCACCGCCGGTGACGCCGGTGCCAAGAGCGCTCATGACTTCAGCCTCCTCGATGATATCGGAGGGGGAGGTGACCTCTCTATCGTTTGCAAACACAACGTCCCGGCCCTTCCTCTCCCGCGATAGCGGGCAGTACCAGCAGGCCCGCCGGCACCTGCCGGTCACGAAGAGAACCATCTTTGCCCCATCGTGGCAGAGGACGCATCCCAGGGACAGGGTCTTTTCGGCCGGCGATGGACCTGACTTCTGCGGCATACTCTGCTCTATATGGGGGCCGGAGGTGAAAAGGTTTGATGGTGCAGGGGGGGTCTCCGGACGATCGCCGGTTTTTGGGTTTTCCCGGCAGTTGGCAGGTTGTGGGAGGCAACAGGTAGATATAGACCCTGTGCAGAAAATTACCAGTATGACTTCCCGCCCGCGCGATGACGCCCTCTCGGAGGTCGTCGGGTTTGTCCTGATCCTCGGCGTTATAGTTGTTGCACTCTCGCTCTACCAGGTCTACGGGGTGCCGGCGATGGGAAGGGAGAACGAGATCGCGCACATGAACCACGTGAAGAACCGGTTCGTGGATTATAAGATTGCTCTTGATTCGCTCTGGGTGAACAACAGGAGCGGTGTTCTCCTCTCGATGGCCTTCGACCTCGGGACTGGGGCGCCGGCAACCGGGGGCACGATCTTCTCGCTCCCCATACTCACCCCGGTGGGATCGGGGGGGAC